>CAZQWN010000052.1:0-12840 GCA_964596915.1 uncultured Methanobrevibacter sp. | reverse complement strand
TTATATATAATGATAAAGTAATATTTTATTATCATTATTCTTTAAGGCTCTTTTTTGCTCTCAAAAATTAGGCTATTAATTATCTTGCATATAGCTTTAATTGAAAAGAGACTTATTGACTGCGATTATTATATTATAGATTATATTTATTTAGGTGAAATAATGGCAATTTCTCAAGGAAAATCAACAAGAAGTCCATCAGGTGCAAGAAATGTTGCAAACCGTGGAAAAAGGAAATCTGAATTAGGCAGAGATCCTGCAGAAACTAGATTGGATGAAAAAAAATTAAGAAAAATCAGAACCCGTGGCGGAAACGAAAAACTCAGATTAGCCACTGGAAATAAAATCAACGTCACCGATGCAAACGGTAAAACCCAAGTGTTAGACATTCTTGGTGTAATTGAAAACACCGCAAACCCTAACTACGTAAGAAGGAACATCATTACCAAAGGTGCTATTGTGGAAACTCCTGAAGGTAATGCTAAGGTAACTTCCAGACCTGGTCAAGACGGAGTTATCAACGGTGTATTAATTTAAGTTTCAAACTTAAATTTTCTCTTTTTTTTTAATACTTTTTTCAAAAAGTCAACTATTTTTTTCAAAAATAAATTATAATTATATACTTGTTTTCACATATTATTAAATGATAATTTATATTAGGAGATATGATGTCAGACGATAAAATTAGTATGAATCACGGTGCTGGTGGGGAAGTGATGGCCAATTTAATAACCAGTACTGTTTTAGATAATCTCACCAAAAAAAGCGTAAATGGTGGTATTAGTTTAGATGCATTAGACGATGGGGCTTCCATTCCATTAGGTGACTGGGAAATTGTGGTTACCACAGATGGTCACACTATTGACCCACTGTTCTTCCCTGGTGGGGATATAGGTAGAATTTCTGCAGCAGGAACAATAAATGATGTTTCAGTAATGGGTGCACGTCCATTGGCGATTTCCAATGCGATAATCATGCAGGAAGGATTCCCGATTGATGATTTGGATAAAATCATGAAATCTTTAAATGCAACTTGTGAGGAAGTTGATGTGGCTGTAATTACTGGTGATACCAAGGTGATGCCTCAAGATAAGCTTGATGGAATTGTAATGGTAACTACAGGTATTGGAATAGCTAAAAAAGGAGAAGTAATTCGTGACTCTACCTTGGAAGTTGGAGATAAAATCATTGTCACCGGTAGTTTAGGTGATCATGGGATGAGTTTAATGTCATTTAGGGAAGGATTTGGATTTGAGACTGATTTAAAATCTGATGTGGCTCCAATGTGGAATATTATCAATAAAGCTTTAGAAATTGGTGGTGTTACTGCAATGAAAGATCCAACCCGTGGAGGTTTTGCAAATGCAATAAATGAAATGGCTTCAAAAGCTGGTGTCGGAGTAGTTTTAGAGCAAGATGCAATACCTATTAAGGATGAAGTTCATGCAGTATCTGAAATGTTAGGCATTGATCCATTTGAAGTAGCTAACGAAGGTAAAGTGGTAATGGGCGTTAAGGCTGATAAGGCTGATTCAGTCCTTGAGGCTATTCGTGGTGAAAAATATGGTGAAAATGCAGCTATTATTGGAGAGGTTGTTGAAGGAGATTATGTTGTAATCAACACTCCGATTGGTGGAGAAAGGATTCTCGAAGCGCCTATAGCCGATCCAGTTCCTAGAGTATGTTAGGGTGGAAAATATGGCAAGTATTTTTTCAAGAAGAATTTATGCATATGTTATTGACTTTTTTGTAGTGTCCGCATTCATGTGGATTATATCATTTTTAGTTTCTCTAATATTCAGTCCTCTTGATCTCAGTTCAGTTTATGCTCCATTTCCAATCATTGCTCCTATATTGGGTTTTGTTTACTTTGTATTTTTCGAAAAAACCAAAGGTGCAACAATTGGTAAGGCATTGATGTATCTGGAAGTCAGGTCCAAAAATGGTTCATATATTAATTGGGCACAAGCTATTGTACGTAATTTAACCAAAATATATTGGGTTCCAATTATATTTGACTGGCTTATCGGAAGAATAATGAATACTGATAGGCTGTTTTCAAACATTACAAGAACAGTAGTCATAAATACAATTTAATCATATTTATATCATTTATTTAAGAGTTGCATGATAAAGAAAGTTCAAGTTTTATGGTATTTAAACAAGGAAGACCTTGAAAATTACTGTATTGATTTTAAGGAATATAAATCTCACAAGCTTGATGGATATGAAATCTGTGAAGTTGATGAGGATTTAATCTATGATTTATGTGATAGGGATCCTAATAGATTAGAGCCTATAGGTTACTTTAAAAATAAAAAGGAAATAGAAAATTATTTGTCTGACACAATTATTAATAATGAGTACGATTTGGAGATAGGTTCTCCTGAACTTGAAAGAAAAATTAATGATGCATGTCAAAACATTGAATTTTCAGGTGAGGACTATTACATTTCCATAGATGATGGCAAAAGGATAGCCAGTTGGTTCGATGCATTAAAGCGAGAATACAACAGTTCTTCAAAAGACAATGTATGGGTTTTGGCGGTGACCGGTTATGACCCTTATGATTTGTCATTGACCGGCAGGACTTTGTCATATGTGCTGGCGGATATTCTAAATATTAATGAATCGTCTCTTGACAGTATGATTCCCAACAAAGGACATATCAGTGTTGAGGAATGGAATTCTATTTTGGATAAGATTTATAAGAAAAATAAGATATACCTAGGTTTAAACAGGGTTGTTTAGATTTCACCCTTTTTAAACTCGCTAGGTTCGAAATAACTGATTTTTGCATGATTATTTTCAATTAATGCCTTATTGATATCGGTTGTGTTGGTGTATACGATAGCCAATGTGCGACCGTATTTGTCTTGGGGTTGTGCATTGTCAATATCAAGATAAACTGTTTTTCCAAGGCACAAACTTTCCGTAAACTTCTTGGCGTCACTGAAACCTGATTCGTTAATGTCGGGGGTTTGGATTTGACTTAACTGAACCTTTCCCACACCATATACCTGAATTGTGTTTCCGTCAATCACTTCAACACATTTTCCCGTATTGTCATAGTGTATGGTCTTGTTTTTGATATTCAAGGTTCCTGTTTTGTTTTCAAAGGTATTGTTTGGTTGTAAAAAAGCATTAGCTAATGTAAGTCCAAGGCCTATTAAAAAAATTAGTAATAATATGATTGAAATTTTCTGCTTGTTCATGGTTATTCTTTTTTGTAGTGTTCACAGTAACGTTTATATCTGCAGGATCTGCATTTGTTTGGATTTTTTGTAGGTACAAATGGTTTTGAACCGTCTAGGAGTCCTTGCATTCTTTTGATTGTGAATTTGATTTCATTTTCAACTTCCGGAGTAAAGATTTCAATCCAAAAGAGATTGTCAGTTCCACGCTCTCTTAGGGCGGATTTGATCACTCTTGTGTCGTTTGTCATATCTTTATATGCAAGTGCATATGCTCTTACCTGGTTCATTGTGGATTGATAAGGGGTCCGTCCAGGTTTATCGTCAATTATCACAATTTCGTCAGGTTTCATCCATATCTCATCGATGAATCCTCGAATTCCATATTTTGGTGCAACTACAAAGCATTCCCTTGACATTGATGCGCTTTCTTTTGATGCTTCAACTGCTTCCTCGAATGTTGCAGGTTGCGCATCCTGTTTGAAGATTGTTTCAAGCTGTTCGTGAATGGCGCTTCCGTGTGTCATTTCTGGTGTTGGAACTGTTTCAATACCCTTTAGGTATTGGAGATATATCTGATATTCACAATATCCTTGCTGGTTGAGCCAACTTATTGGGAAATTGTTTTTTCCATCAATAATTTGAACACCTTTTATGTCAGGATGGACTTTGGTTTCATATTCCGTTTCATATCCCGTAATGTTTTTTTGCTCCATATTTTTTATTTTGTATTTTTTAATATAAGTTACTTTTCAAATGCTCTCAGGTTTTGTTTATATAGTAATTTTGATAAATTAAAATCATGCACTATGTAGAATCAAAATGCATCCTCTCGAAAAGCAATGGAATGAATCTGTATAGGGGCTGCACCCATGGATGTATATATTGTGATTCAAGAAGCAGGGTCTATGGAATGAATCATAAATTTGAGGATATTGAGGTTAAGCAGAATTCTTTAGAACTGCTTAAAAAGGAGCTTCGAAAAAGACCTCCCTCAATGGTTGGAACCGGCGCAATGACCGACCCGTATATTCCTCTTGAAAAGCATTTGGAATATGTTGGCAAATCATTAAAGTTGATTTATGACTATGGATTTGGATTTACCTGCATTACAAAATCTGACTTGATTTTAAGGGATTTGGAAATGCTTAAAAGGATAAATGAGAAAACAAAAGTTGTGGTGCAGATGACATTGACAACTGCAGATGATGAGCTGTGCAGAGTTTTAGAACCGAACGTCTGTCCAACGTCAAGGCGTGTTGAAGTTTTAAATATTCTAAAAGATGAAGGAATTCCAACTGTGGTCTGGATGTGTCCGATATTGCCGTACATTAACGACACTGCGGATAATATCAACTCCCTAATTGACTATTGTGTTGAAAGTAAAGTTAAGGGAATAATATGCTTTGGAATGGGATTGACACTCAGGGAGGGTAATCGGGAATATTTTTATAAAAAATTGGACAAGCATTTTCCGGGTCTTAAAGATAAGTACATTATAAAATATGCCGACAGCTATTCAGTTCAATCTCCAAATGAAAAACTGCTGATGGATATTTTCAATAAAAGAACCTCAAGTGAAAATATTTTAAATGACTCTAAAGAGATTTTCAATTATCTCCATGAATTTCCTCAAAAATCATATCAAACAAAATTAATCTAAATGGTTAAATAGCTATTTTTTTAAATATTAGTATAATGAATTTTGATGACTTAAACATTTCAGATGAAATAAAAAATGCCATAGCCGATATGGGTTTTAATAAATTGACTCCTATTCAGAAAATGGCGATACCTGATATTTTAAGGGGTCTTGACGTAACAGCACAGGCGCAGACAGGTTCCGGAAAAACAATCGCCTTTGCTATTCCAATATTGGAAAATGTTTTTATTGATGATAAATCCCCTCAGGTCATTGTTCTATGTCCAACTAGGGAGCTATGCCTTCAGGTTGCAGGTGAAATTGAGAAAGCAGGTTCAAAAATAAAAAAACTAAAGGTATTGGCAGTTTATGGGGGTCAACCAATAGGAAAACAGACAAGAGTTCTAAAGAAAGGGGTTCATGTAATTGTCGGAACTCCTGGTCGTGTAATAGACCATGTTGAGAGAGGCAATCTTGACCTTGCCGGAATCGAGAGGGTTGTTTTGGATGAAGCAGATGAAATGTTGGATATGGGTTTTAAGGAAGACATTGAAAGAATCATTGGGAAATCAAGATATAGGAAGCAGACATTAATGTTTTCAGCTACAATTCCAAAGGAAATCCGTCAGATTGCTGAAAATTATCAAAACAGTCCAAAATTTATAAAGGTTTCAAACAAAAGGCAAAACATTCCAAAAATTACTCAGTATTCTTTCAGAACAAATCATAAGTATAAATTCAAGGATTTGACTCGTTTATTCTTATTATATGATGTCAAATCAGCTTTAATTTTCTCCAATACCAAAAAAGGTGTTGATTTTATTTTTAAAAACCTTAAAAAAGAAGGTTATTCCGCAGAATCTCTTCATGGGGATATGACTCAAAAGGTCAGGGACAAGGTAATGAACAAATTTAGAAATGGCAATGTGAGTTTCATGGTTGCAACAGATGTGGCTGCCAGAGGATTGGATATTTCCAATTTAAAATTCATCATTAACTATGATGTTCCTCAAAACACTGATGAGTATATTCACAGAATTGGCAGAACTGCGCGGGCTGGAAGGAGCGGATATGCATTGACTTTAGTTTCTAAAGAGGACTCAAATAATTTTAACAGGATAAAAAAAGAGTTTAAAGGTAAAATCGTTTGGAAGGACATTCCCAATGATGATGAAATTGCCGCCATCAAACTTAAAAGTTCATATGATGAAATAAAAAAATCCGTAAAAGAAGATGATTTGACGGAATATGTCGAATTTTTAAAAAATAATTCGTCTGCAGACATATCTTTTGAAGAGATAGCTGCAGCATTATTAAAAAAAGTTAGGGAAAA
Source organism: uncultured Methanobrevibacter sp. (assembly GCA_964596915.1). Classification (GTDB taxonomy): domain Archaea; phylum Methanobacteriota; class Methanobacteria; order Methanobacteriales; family Methanobacteriaceae; genus Methanocatella. The sequence goes on along the minus strand of CAZQWN010000052.1, from coordinate 6,671 downwards.
TTAGTTATTTTGTCCCATCAATGATGTTGAATTTGATTTTTTCGTTTTCAAGTTCACGAGTGAATGCCTTGCTCATTTCACCGACGCAAATAGCTAAAATATTTAATCCTTTACGTGCAGCATTTGCCGTTGCCTGTGGAGCAGCATATTCAATGTCTAAAGGTAATTCTAATTTGTTAACAACAGCGCGTGCAACAGTTCCCGCTACTGCAATTTTGTCAAATTTGTTTCCGTTGTTGGTTCCTTTATCATAAACATTTTTTATTAAGTTTAAATCACAAGCTTTGGATCCCCCATCTTTTATTGTAGGAAGATTAATGACAGTAACTTCTCCAACGCTCATGTCAATTATGCCTGTAAGGTTTGTTAGGGATACGTCCATGTTTGTTTCAGCATCATCTAAGACAATGCCAGTTGCATTTTCTTCTTTTTTGTGAGCATATAACACTCCATCTTCCATATACAGTCCAACAATATCATCTTTTTTCAAATCTTCAGTTGCAATAGCTGGCCAAATGGTTTTATAATGGTTCATGGTTTCTAAAACTGAATCGGAATATTTTCTGAGGCTTATTGCATCCTTTTTAACTTTATCAATGCCTGCTTGGGTAATCTTGTAAGGTGATCTTCCGTCTTTTGATGTGATGTATCCTTGTTCTATTAATGTTTTTATGTTTTCTGAAACTGCTTGGATAGTAATTCCTAATGTATTAGCCAAATCTTTTTGTTTAAGGTGAGGATCCTGTTTGGATATTTCACTTAATATCTGAAAATGTGTAAGTGCACCTCTTTTTTTAAATGATTTCATCATTATATCATCCCTCAATTAAACTTGATATATTTATATTTTATATTTTAATATTATATAAATTAAGTAGTTAGGAGCCCATTAAGTTTTTCATTAAATAATTCAAGGAATTCTGATTTTTTTTCAAGTGGAATGTAAGCTCCACAGGCCATTGCATGGCCTCCGCCACTTCCACCAACCTCTGCTGAGATTTCACGAATAATATTTCCGAAGTGAATTCCGTCATATGAAAGCAGTCTTGAACATCTGAGTGAAACCTTAAGTCCGTCACTTTCGGTTTGTGAAAATCCTATAACTGGTTTTTTCCAATTGCAGTATCCTAAAATCATTCCGGTTATTGTTCCAACGATTTCAGGCTTGATTCCATCGCCGTCAAAGTACTGCAGGTTTTCCATTTCGATAATGTTGGTTTCATCATCTTCAGCTATCTTTGCAATGGATGTTGCCAGATTGTATTTGTGGGTTTTGCTGACGCTTTCAAGTTCGTCAAGAGCCACGAATCTATCTCCTTTTAAAACTTCCATTGCCACTTTTTCTTCCTTGTTTCTTCCGCAAGCATTCATTGCGGTTGAAAATTCGAAACCGTCTCTGAGGAAACTGTCATAGTCCTCTTTCAAAAAGGTATATGAATCTCCAATAATTAGTTGCGGAAGATATGCTATGTATTTTGGTGGCACTGCCCTTGTTAACATTCCCATCATATATTGAAATACCTTTCCCTTTTCTTCTTCGGTCAGTTCGTTCAGTGTCTTTCTGTTGTGCTTTTCATCAATTCCAAGCTCTTCTAAAACTGCCATTGTTTCTGTTGTGTTGTTTGTAATCGGAAGTCTGACGTCACTGAAGTATGAAAGTGCAACAAACAGGGGTCTTGTGTTTCTGCCGTAGATGTTGAGGTCATTTTCAATCAGTTCAAGATATCCCCTGTCAATGGCGTCCTGTTGGATAATTTTATTCAAGCCTTCCATATGGCCTGTCTTTTGGTTTTGCATATCTCCAATGGCAGATAAAACTCCAATCCAGCTTAAATCATCATATCCGAATTCCTTTGCCAGGAAATAACATAATCCTCCGCCGCAAACGTAATATGATCCGTCGATTCCATGATGGAGTGGATTGATTTCGAGGTATGTATAATTCTTGCCTTCTTTATAGTCAAGTTCCCTTAATGGGGGGTGGTGGTCAAGGATGATGATTTTCATTCCGTCCTTTGCTTTTGTTGTGATGTGCTGGCCGGAACCCAAATCGGAGAATATTGTAAGTTCATGGGTCAGTTCAATATCGTCCAGGATATCCAGATTCACAAATTCAATTTCGTGTTCCTTATTTTGTCTGTCTAGTATGGTTGATAGTATTGCACCTGAGCAGATTCCATCGCAGTCTATGTGGGAATATACTTTGATATCCTCACTGTTTTTGATTATTTCAGCTGCTTCATGGTACTGTTCAGACATCAGTTGTGGTATTTGCATATTAATCAGTTTCTAATCTCTTTTATTTTTAAGCTAACTTCTTTAAGTAATTCTAATTTTGTGCCTTCCCATTCAACAAGAACCCTTCCGGATTTCTCATACCATTTGCCGGGGTAAGCCCTTTCTTTATCGGTATTAAATTTCAATCCTAATCTTTTTAGAGCTCTTTCAATTTCGGAAATGCTTGGTTCAGCAACTGCAATTTCATTTGAAACTTTTCTTCCTTCGCTTAAGGATAAGTTTTTATCTATATATTGTGGCCATATAGTTATCATAATATCACCTATTTGATTTGGTTTTCAAAGACTTCCAATGCCTCTTTAACAACCAGATCCATGTTATAGTATTTGTATTTAGCAAGTCTTCCTAAAAATATTACGTTTTCCTCTTTTTCCATTTCTGCTTCGTATAATCTGAATTTATCCAGGTATTCCTGGGTAGGGTATGGATAGCATTTTTCACCGTTGAATCCGGGATATTCCTTCATTATTGCAGTTTTACCTTCAATGTCCTGCCAGGTCAATTTCTTGAACTCTGTAATCCTTGTAAAGTAAGGGTCATTCGGATAGTTTACAACAGCAACGTCCTGATATGAATCTTCATCTAAAATTTCATATACGAAGTTCAGGCATCTGTACAGGAGTTCCCCATACTTGTAGTCGTAGAAGTAATCGATAGGTCCGGTATAGATTAATGTTTCATAATCAATCTTGTCGATGTAATCCTTATAGTCTGCTTTAAGACCAACGTGAATTTTATCGGACTTAATCATGTTTTTGCACATTTGGGTGAACCCTTCTTTTGGCATTCCTTGATATGTGTCTGAGAAGTACCTGTCGTCATGGTTGAATCTGAAGGGGATTCTTGAGATGACTGTCGGGCTTAGGTTTGCTGCAGAGGTTCCCCACTGCTTTTCAGTGTAGTTTTTAAAAAGCTTTTCGTAAATGTCACGGCCGGCATTTTTTAAAACAACGTCTTCAGAGGATTTTACCTCATCAATGTCTTCCTTATGCTCTTCTATCCATTCCTTCATGGAGTTTTCATCCAAATCTAGGTCGTATAATGCATTAAGTGTGTCTATACATATTGGCATAGGCACGAGCTTTCCGTCGACATAGCTTAGTACCCTGTGGACATAATCGTTCCATTCTGTAAATTGTGATAAGTAGTCATGCACCTTTTTTTCACTGGTATGATAGATGTGAGGTCCGTATTTTTGAATCAATACTCCGTCATCATAAAAGTCATATACGTTTCCACCGATGTGGTCACGTTTTTCAATAATAAGTACTTCTTCATCCAGTTCGTTTGCAATTCTTTCAGCGATTGTAAGGCCGGACAATCCAGCTCCTACAATCACGTATTTATAAAATTTAGCCATTATCTTTTACTCCTTTGAAGTGAATATAGCGGTTTCCAGTGCTGTTGTCATTGAACTCAACAGCATTTTTGATTTCAAATCTTTATTGTGAATCTTTTTAAGTTTTTTAACTTTTCTAAGAAGCAGTTCGTTTTCCGACTTGGTGAACGCTGAGGTTTTCCACATGTGTGTCCAGTGAAGCAAATGCGGATTTAATGAAACGTTTTGAACCTCTTTAGAAAATCCTTCTGTAAGTTTCCTGCAATAAATATAAGCTTCCATCAGCTCATCTAGAAGCCTTACGTTAACGTTATTGGTGATTGACTTGTCGTTCGGCAAGTCACGGATATAATAATCGTAACTCATGAAATTATTTAAATATACAATACCTTCTGCCTTTAGAAGGGATTCTAGGGTAAATGCCATGTCGTCACCTGAAACATACTTCTTGAAGCGAATGTCATTGTCCATTATCAGTTCCCTTTTGTATATTTTACACCAAACGGAAGGCTGTATCTTTAATAGGTCAGGTTCCTGCTCGATGTTGTCGACATGGATGATGTCAATCGGCCTGTCTCTAGGGTATGTGACTTCTAATGTTTTGCCGTAGAGAACTTTTTCCACAACATTGTCCCATAAAACGTCCGGAATGTCCAGAAAGTTTGCAGTCTCGAATGTCTCGTCAGGGTATGCGCTTTTCAAATCAGCTTCATAAGGCGAATAGGATTCCTGAACGTAACCTCCATACTCGAATATTCTTCTGAAACGTGCAAATGCCATATCAACATTATATTTCTTTATTGTGTTGTACAATACTTCACATGCATCAGGAGTGTATCTGTCATCAGGGTCTAAAAACATGATATAATCGCCAGTAGATGCTTCAATACCGGTATTACGGGGAGTGTGAGCGCCGCCACTGTTGGTTTCATGGTGAATTGCAACACAGCAATCATATTTTTCAGCATATTCATCGATTACCTTATCTGATCCGTCTGTTGAGCAATCGTTAACCATTATAATTTCTAGATTTTCATTACCGATTGTCTGGTTTATTAGAGAGTCTATGCCTCCTTTTAAGTGAGGTCCAACATTAAAAATCGGTAGAATAATGCTTATTTTATCATTCATTTTCCTCTCTCCATGTCTTGAATAAGAGTTCCATCATGTCGGGAACGGTATAAGTGTCTGGGTAAATGTGGGCAATATCGTATTTGTCTAAAACCTTTGCTGTAATCGGGCCGATAGAAACTGTCAGAAGATTGTCGTTTAGAAGCTTGGCCAGCTTTTCCTTATCGTCAGCCACTTCAAAGAAGTTTTCAACGGTTAATGGGCTTGTAAATGTGATGGCGTCAATTTCGCTATTTTCTATTTTTTCGAAAAGTTCTGTTATGGCTTTTTCATCCATTGGGAATAGTGACTTGTATGCCTCAGCCAGAATCACTTCATTTCCAAGTTTTTCAAGCTCTTGCGGAAGTATTGGCCTTGCAGAGGCTGTTCTTGGAATTCCAATCACGTTGTCTGTAATTCCACGTTTTTTAAACTCTTCAATCAGGCCTTCTGCCGTGAAGTCTTCAGGCATCAGGTCAACTTTCAAGCCATTGTTTTCAGCAAGTTTCCCTGTCTTGTTTCCTATCACTGCGAGCTTGCAGTTGAGAGTTGGAATGAAATCAGGATAGAATTTATTTAAAGAAACAATGGTGGTTGGGGATGTAAATACAATCCAATCGAGTTCGTCCTTTCTTGTCACCAGCTCCTTAAGAGAGTTGGTGTTTACGGGCTGCAAGTCCAAAGTGGGTGCAAGAACAGGTGTTCCTCCCAGCTTTTCTACAATCTCACAGGCCTTTTTCGCCCTATCTTTTGGCCTTGTTATTGCAACAACGGGTTTTGACATTTCACATTACCTTCACTAATTTATGAGTACGGTAAAATTTTACGTACTATTTATACTTTATAACAGTTTAATCTTTGATTGAACTATTAATTAAATTTTTTTCAAAAATTACACTGCTGTCAAGTTAGACTTTTTTTTGATTTTTTCTTTAATTATTATTTGTTTGATTTTTTAGCTATTGTTTGCTTTTTAGTAGATATCTGTATGAAGGCTATTTTCATAATTAGGCAATGCAAGCAAGTACTTTCATGTGAAAATCTTTATATGTTTCTTTAATTCAAAAATAAAAATGTATGTGATTTTTTTAATGAAAAATAAAAAACAAAAATAATTTAATTTGGCTACGTTCTTCAGCTACTGTCTACTTTAACATTCATGTAATCAGTGACGACTACTGCTCTTTTTAATATTATTTCATTCAATGAAATGATAGTAAATAGTAAAAATAATGAATAGTATTTGAAATGAATATTTTGTAAAGTATTATTCAACAGTTGATTTAAACCGTAACTAAAAAAAGAAAAAAAAGGGATGGAATAAAAATTACGCAGTCCATCCTCCATCTGCAGTAATCACTGCACCGTTTACCAATGAAGATTCATCGGATGCAAGGAATAATGCAAGCTCTGCGATTTCATCTGCTTCACCGGTTTTAGGATTCAATTCAATGAAGCCGGCAATTGCACCATATCCTGCCATATCCATTTTTTCAGGATCCATGGATGCGCTGATTTCGGTGTTTACTCCGCCGGGAGCTATTACATTGGAACGAATTCCCTGTTTTGCATACATCCATGCAGTGCTTTTAGCCATTCCGATTACACCGTGTTTGGATGCAGTGTATGCTGTACCGCTCACTTTACCGTATAATCCTCCAATGGATGCAACTGTTACAAGGGATCCTCCATTGTTTTCAAGCATTTTTGGAATGACTGCCCTGTAAAGTCTCATAGGTCCTGTCAGATTGACATCCATAACTTTGTCCCATAAGTCATCACTGATATTTGCAGTAGATACAAAATTATCCATGATTCCTGCATTGTTGACTGCTATGTCAATTTTTCCAAATTCATCTATCGCTGCTTTTACTACTGCATCGATGTCTTCCTGTTTGGATACATCTCCTACACAGTAAATGGC
>CAZQWN010000051.1:5321-13102 GCA_964596915.1 uncultured Methanobrevibacter sp. | reverse complement strand
CTCAAAAGAGAACTTTAAAAACTTCATTTAAAGTTTTCTTACTTATTTTTTTTAACCCAAAAGATTATCCAAATATCTTGGAGGCAAATCGCTTAAAAGGGGATTATTCTGAAGTTCCTCCAGTTTTTCCTGTCTTTTAAGAGAATCTGTTGATGGGTGTTTTTTAGGTTTCTCATCAGTATCCAAAACAAAAACTCCCTTAAAATTCAGTTTTACACCTTCACTTTGCCTTTTTTCAAGTTCAGCTTCAAGATAATTCAGCTCTGAGTCTGACTTTTCACATCTGCCGGTACAATTGCCCTCAAATGTGCAGTTATCTATTGCAAAATCAATACCGTTCTTGTCTGCAACACTTTTTCTGATTTGATTAATCAATTCACATTTGTCCCTGCCGTTCATTTTACCGCCTCATTTCAGATAGTTTTCAATGAAATTGTTGAATGCCATATTGTCCACAAAGCCTGCACTGTAAACGATTCCTGCCCGTTCATATCTTCTGTGATATGTCTCGAGGCTTGACTCGTATGACGCTTCAAGTTCCCTGTCGTGCCTTTCACGGGCCAATTTTTTACATGCTGAGGGAATCATGTTGGAGCATCTGTATGATCTTGCCCTTGTTCTCTGGCGGTTCGGTTCGTAGTCTTGTGAAATCGAAACCACCCTGTATACTATTCTTGAACTGCTCAGGAATTTTCTTATATCCAAATATTCAACGTTGTTGTTGGCGTAGTATTCCTCATATATCAATGGTAATGCTATTGTAACCGTTTCAAGAGGCTTTGAGGCAAGGCCATTTAACATTTTGTCGGAATACTTATCAACAATCTTGTCTAAAGCTGTGATTTCACCTGACAGCTCATCATAGTAATTCTTTCTTTTCAGACTGTCAACAACCTCCACCAGTGAACATTTGCTTGAAGTCCTGCATAGAAAATCACCCTTGAACTCAATGAGGAAAATGAAAAAATTGCTGCCTTCCTTTTTAAACCATATGGCATCTGTAGTCTTTGGGGTGAACCATACATCCCCTTCTCTGAAAATCCTAGAGGAATGGCAAATCTCATCTAAAGCATACATCCTGAACTCATTTTTATCTCCGTCATGGGGCAGAATTGACACTCCCTTGGAATTTTCAGCGATTTTATAGGAAGGCCAATAGAACTCATTGAATGACTCGAGAAATTCAACGAACTTTGTCTCATCTGATGTTAATGTCATTTCCCTACTCCTTGAATATGATTTGTGCCTTGATTTTATCAAGCTCATCATACGGCTTTGTCAGATCCTCATAAACCTCTCCCATGTTTTTCGGACTGATTTTTTTAAAGCTGAACCTGCCGTTTGCCTGCTTTTTGGTGAGATAGAAACTTGTGCTGTCAAGCAAATCGTATAATTGTGCGTAAAGTGAAATCGCCTCGATGAAAATCGGACTGTAGGAGTTAAGGTACAGTGCAATGTTTAACTCTTTTGTTAATAAAACCAGAATTTCCGCAAACCGGATTTGCCAGTCCGGGTGAAGGTTTGACTCGGGCTCATCAATGATTAAAAAGGAATTTTCCTTAAGTGAAGCGTTCTCCAATAGAATTTGGATTACTCCAATCTGTTTAATTCCGGCAGATGACAGGCTGGAGCAGTCATTTTTGATAATTTCGGGAATCTTGGAAGTGATTTCATTGTATTCACGAGCGTTATCCTTTTCAAGACTCTCCTTGACATGTCTGATATGACTGGAGTTAAGCAATTTCTCATCCCACAAATCCATAATGGATATATTTTCTAAATAAAACACATCACTATAACTGTTGAGACTGCAATCAACTTTCCTTTGGCTGCAATTGGCCAGACCTTCACTTTCCATCAAATCATTTAAATCCTCGCCGTTTTGAGATTTCAAATAGCAGTACAGGAGTTTGGATACGACTGTTTTTCCGCTTGAATTAACACCTCCAATCACATTGATTTTGTTAATGTTAATCTTAGCATCGTTTATCGCTCCAAAATCACTAATTTTGAAATAAAACTCATTATTCATGAATATGCACCTTGAAATCAAACCTGTTGTTTGCAGATGTTTTTATATGCACAATATTTGCAGTCTTCACATTTGCATGAGCTGAATTTGTCCCCGTCATGAATTTCACATGCAACACGTTCCAGTTCCTCTTTCAGCTCCTCAATATATTCCTCATTTATTTCAATTTCAAGCATTTTCTTGGATTTGATGGTGTATACCTTAAGCTCTGAAATCTCTTTTCCTTCATATTCCTGATTTTGATCTCTTAATGCCAATACATACAAGTGCAGTTGCTTTTTGAACTTGTCTTTGTATTTGTCTTCAAGACGTGTGTTTTTATAATCGATTATTCCGAGTTTCCCGTCCACTTCATATATTAAGTCAACCACACCTGAAAGTGCATAGTGCTGGTCTTTTAGATAAAACGGATATTCGCTGTCAAGTATCTTGAGATTTTGACCATAGTTTTCATAGTAATATGTCACATTGACAATGATTTCTTTAAGTTGTTTTTCATATTCTGCAGGGTCTTCTTCTTGTAAATCCTCATTTGATTTTGCAAACAGGTCAGTGATGATTTCTTTGACTTTATTATTTCCTATAAAGACATTGTGATTGTTGATTATTTCCTTGTTTATAACTTCAAGTGCCTTATGCACGAAAATTCCTTCATCGATTTCCCGCTTTTCAGAAACGTTGAAACCGATTTGGTTTGACAATTTGTATTTGAATGGACAGCTGTTGTAGTTTTCCAATGCGGTGAAGCTCAAATCAATGCAGAAGTCATCTTCATTTGTTTTTTCCGCTTTTCTTGGAAGGACCTTTATATCAATATTGTCAATATCAATGAATTCACATCCAGATAGATTAGCATTTATTGCACTTTCAATTCTTTCAGGTCCTTTTGGAAGGCTTTTGAAATCTCCGCTTTCCAATGCAGACTGTTTTGCAGTTGACACATCCTCAACAAGAGATGACAATATTAAAACATCCTCTGCACGTGTCATTGCTACATATAAAACCCTTTCCTCTTCCATCTCATGAGAGAGTTCCGGTCCGAATTCCTCATCGAATTTCGGATATGAAAGACACTCATCCGGAGTGTAGTATACTGGACTTCCATAAATCCATCCGCTTTCAGGATTCGGGTCAACGTATTTCATAGGGAAATTGTCCTTTTTAAGTGATGGAATGATAACAACAGGAAATTCAAGCCCCTTGGATTGGTGGATTGTCATAATCTGAATTGCATCCCGTTCCTCCTTATATGATGAGTGGCCTTCGATTGTGCGGTAGATAAACCAGAAAGCCCCTCTAATGTCTCGTTCAAACCTCACGTCAACGAATGTCTGAAGGGATGAGGTAATCTGTGAGAGGTTATGTATGACTTCATCTTCCTCTAAAACCATATCTTCACTCAGATATCCTGTAATATCGGTTAATAATTTTAAATAGACTTCAGATACTGTAGGCCTTTGGTAGAACTTGACATCTTCGGAGTATAGTGAATCCTTTAATTCGTTGAGTTTTCTGAAAAATTCCAAGTCATCCTGATTGGTAATTCCATATTCAATGAGGTTTTCATTTCTTAAAACAGGTCTTGTGACCTTGGAAAATATTTCAATAAGCATCTCTTCAGGCCTGTCCTTTACAACCTTTTCAAATGATTTCTTGCCTCCCTTCTTATGGTCCCTCAACCAGATTTCATTTTCTGTTTTAACGACTTCGTCTTCGAAATTATCCTGGAGAGTGTAGAGGATTTTTCGGGTTTTATCAGATAGAGGGAATAGAATCTGGTCTGCATAGGCCTTTAAGTTAAGCCAGTCTGTTTCCCATTTGTTGAAAAAATACCTGTGTGGGTCGTCATCTGCCACCAAGTGATAGAACAATGTCAGGACTGATTTGATTTCACTTTTATCAAATAGATCATTTGTTTTTACCTGAAAATCGATTCCCTCTTCATCCAGATTGGCCAGCAAATCTCCAATGCATCTTGAGGTACTGTCCTTGATTGAACGGAAGAGAATTCCAATGTCTGACAGTTTAGTTATCTTATTAGTATCAATCAGGTGTTTTATGATTTTTAAAATGTCATCTGCCTCTTTTTTAATTGAAGCCTTTTTGGCACCTCTGCTTTTATCATAGTTGTTGACTATGAAATAGTTTTTATTGTTAATTTTACGTCCGCACTCGGATTTTCCCAAAGCGGAATCAGCAGGCCTTTGATGTTTTATGAAATCCTCAGAAATGTCGATGATTTCCTGGGTTGAGCGGTAATTTGTCGGAAGACTCATGAATTCGAATTTATCCCTGTGATGTTTGGCAAGATAAGTGAACGGGTTGATGTTGGAGCCTCTAAAACCGTAAATACTCTGATTGATGTCTCCTACAACTGTAAATGAATCTGCACTCCTCATCAGGTTTTCAAACAGTTCCATCTGTATTGGGTCAGTGTCCTGAAACTCATCAATCAGGATGTTTGTGAATTGTGTTTTGAAACTGTCCTTTTTGACAACTTCCAAGGCTTTCTTTTGCATGTGTGCAAAGTCTATTGCATGCTCACGCTTTAGAATTTCCTCATAAATCGGATATGACCTGGCAATCTGGAGGTATCTCGCATTATACATTGACTTTTTGTACTCGGGATTTTCTTTTATATCATCATATGGGAATTTGCCGTCGTTGTCTTCCATGTATTTTGTGACAAAATCAATGTAATCCTGATTTACAGGCCTTGTCTTTTCAATGTATTCAATCAACTCTTCAGTCTTAACGCCAAAAGAGCAGTATTCATTGTATTTTCCTGCAATGTTTGGAATGTCTCCGTTGGACATGTAAGCCTCTTTTACAAAGCCCAGCTCTTCCATGTGTTTACCTATGAAAAGAAGGTTTTTCTCACCTGCCTCGTCTGAAATCACATTCAATCCGACTTGGCCGTTTTCCTCCAAAAGCCTTCCGCAGAATGAATGGATTGTAGAAATGTGCATTTTTTGAACATCACTTTTTAAAAGGTCTCCTTCAGCAAGCCTTTCCTGAAGCTCATCGGCAGCCTTGGTTGAAAAGGTGATGATTAGAAGTGATTCCGGCTCAACTCCCAGTTCATTAACCATATAGTTGACCTTTTCAATCAACACTCTGGTTTTACCTGCACCCGGACCTGCCTCAACACTTAGGAACTTGTCTCCTGCATATGTTACAACATCTTCCTGTTCAGTGTTTAAGTCAATTGCAATGTCTGAAAATTCAGGAAAACTATTTAGGAATTCCTTCAATTCACCGTCAGCTTCATTTCTATTAAATTCCAAATCCTTTGGAATCGGATAGTTTTCAATTAAAAAAGGTACTTTATAATCATTGGACTTGCAAATTTCGATGATATCATCCAATGATTTTAAAAATTTCTGTTTTTTGATTATGTATGACATTATTTTAACCCGGGAAAATCATTTTTGTATTAAAATTGTTAATATATCTGTTTTCAATACATTAAAAGAGTTACTAAACACAAAATAACCAATAGTTAAAAACATGTTTTTCAACTAAAAATTAATAGTATAGATTAATTTTACAAGTTAACATCAATATTGATTTTATTCCATAATTAAAGAATTATATGTGCTTAAAAAGATTTATATAGATTGCAAATCTAATTATTGTTAATGAGTAACTCTTGAATTAGGAGGAATTAGATGAAAGTTAATTTTGAAATTTATTTTGAAAATGACTTGATGGTTTGGACTGATTCATCCCATACCCAATACGGAGGAATGATTATGGAATCTGAAGTTTCCATAACTGTTAATGTGGATCTAACACATGTCATTGACATGATCTGCATAATAGTACTCTTATCATTGTTCATGTAAGAGTATACATTTCTCCATTTATCACCGCAGATAGATTGAAAACCATTTTAATCTTAGGTTTCTTTCGAAATTTAACACATTTCGGTGTTCTCCCGGTGTTTAAAGCACACCATATCTATTTGCATAATATTTATATAGGATAACTAATTAACAATTAACCAAGAGGTTTAACCTCCACAATTAGATGATAATCTAATTGACCGTAATGAATCGGATTAAATCAATATCATGTGTTAAATTGCAGGATTAAACTTCTGCAATTGATATTGATTATTAAATGCTAATTTTCTTATTACAAAATACCACTGATTTGCAATTGACAAAAATACTGTTTTAAATAATTGTAGATTATAAATTCAATTAAAAATGTCTTAATGTCAAAAAAATAAGGTTTCTCCAAAGCTAAAAAAAATAGAGTGTGAAAAATTTTATAGGCTTTTTAAAAATGAGTAAAATAAGTTAAAATCAATGTCTACAACATGATAATCATGCTCGAACAAGTAGACATTGAACTAAAACTATTCATTCAAAGTTTAGAATTTATGTATCCAAATGAGGATTTAAACTCTAATGAATATTGTAAAACAGATTTATATAAATTTTATTATTTTTTAATTTATAAAATGCATGGAGTGTTCATTACAAATAAACAAACCTAAATATAGCTGGTTAAGGCTATCGATAAACAATCATCATAATATTGAAGATTCCTACAATTTATAGGAGAAATCAGTTATGACATCTGATTAATTATAAGGTAATTCATATGATGACAAATGCCAAACACCACGTGATGATGGTGTATATGAGCATTGCGATTCAAAATTTCCTTTGGATGCCCATAATGATTCCTCCCTTTAAATGAATAGTTTTTGCCAAGAGGAGAGTTCATTAGAACAGATGTTCTAAATTCCTCCATAGGCAATATTATTTTATTCGCAATAATACCGCCCCCTATTGAATCAAGAGTTTGATCACCTATGTTTATTTTTATAGTATAAATAACTATATTTAGTTCATACTCATTAAAAAATTGCTTTTATCTTGAAAAAAAGTAATTATGATGAAAATTGTAATAAAAAGCATAATTAACATGTTTCTAATGAAATTTATCTTCAATAAATTGGCATCCGAAAAACTAGTTTAAACTTTTTTACTCTTTTCCATCTTCTATTTTAACCCATTCTTCATATGTCATAGGGTATTCTTTTGCCATATTTTCATTTTCCTGATTCATTGCATCCGCACATTATTATTTCACTATCTTTTCATATTGAGGATATGTAGATATGAACTCCTCATTTTCAATATTTGTAGTTTCCTCTGAATCGTTTATAATCAGTGATTGGAACATCAATCATGCCATATCTTATTTTACGTTCCATAAACATCTGCTGATATTTATTTGCAGCTCAAAGAACGTTTGAATTTTAATGTTTCTTCATAATCATATTTTTCAGGCACCTCAATACTTCCAACAAACCAGGCAATAAGTATCCATCTTTGACATCACCTCTGTTTATTTACAATGATTGCCCACTAATTCAAATCCAAAAACTGGCCATCAACATTTTCACAAATCAGTCTGCAAACCTCAATCAGGCACAGGTAATTGTTCTTGTATACAGTTAACGGATCCGGAGTCATTACTACATCGTAACCTTTACGTATTGCATCCTCGTATTCCTTCATGTCTTCTATCAGTTTATCTCTTGCGCGTATCATTTCAGCTATGCTTGAGTCTTTTAAAAATTTTTTATACATTTCAGGAGTCATCAGCATTTAATCACCTCCACTTTTTAACTTTCAACCGCTTATTTTCGGCTTTAACTGCAAATCTGCAGGCAATGTTTAGCGCTCAGCACAATCTGGACAATTATTAAAGCCCATAGATGCCTATC
>CAZQWN010000051.1:0-5221 GCA_964596915.1 uncultured Methanobrevibacter sp. | reverse complement strand
TTTAATTAAATTTATTACTCGTTCATCATATAACATGTTTAATTCTTCTTCACTCCACATAGGATATTTTTCTTTAAATAATTTCTGTACTGCTTCAACATACTCATCTTCACTCATAGGATATTCATTTTTAGATTTAGCCATATTATTACCACCATCACTTTTAATTTTAAAAGATTTATTTGATTTACCCATCATCATATCCCCCTAAGTATTGCCTCACAGGGGGGCCGAGTTCTATTGCTGCCGGCTGTGGTTTCAATCCATATATTTTTCAACCAATATAAACACAATATATTAATATTGATGTTAATAAAATGTTGGTATGACGGTACTTATAAATGTTTTGGTTCATTGGTTGGAAATTAAGCTATGAATACTTGAAGTCAGCTATAATTAAAATCGTATTTGTTTCCAATGTTTAAAAAATAATGATGTTAAAAATAAAAATAATTAAAAGAGATTTAAAAATAAAGATAAAAGAATTTGTTAATCCACATGTCGATGCCAATTTGATTTCACATATGCTTTTCTCTCCAAGGCCATCTGTGAAAACTCCATATCAAACTCCTCAAGATAATCAACAAAATCTTCAAAATACTCATCACCCCTTCCGGGATTTTCAGCGCAGAACACTACTTCACTTAAACCGTAAATACCTCGGCAATCTTCAATAGGATTGTATTTTCCCTTGAATCTTTTGATTGTAACATAATCCTTATCATAATCAATTTTCTTTTTGATTTCAATATCAAATCTCCAGTCATCACCGAAATCATACCAGTATGTGACTTTCTTATAATCCTTAAAAATTTCACCCACAGCGGTTGTGTTTGCATCATAATCCGAATCCATCATAGTTTCTTTAGCCAGTTCATCATCCATAACTTTCAAACGGTCAGGAAGCAGGAAACATGAGAGGTGATGTCCGTTAAATCCCCATAATGTTTTTAAAACATCATCCAGTTCCATGAAAGTCATGTTTTCAGGAATTATCAGGTCTCTCCATGTCAGAGGTCTGAAATCATTCAGCCTCACCTTCACATCATATCCTCCGGTGACTTTTTGCTTTGGCCTGTCCTTGTTGAATGCAAGCTCTGACAGATACCTGTTTAAGATAAACAAACTGCCTCCAGGATTAATCATCATTCCTGAGACCTCCGGTGTAATGAACTCCTTAAGATGTTTGAATTCGAATACTTCAGGAGTTTCGTCACTGAAGGCCTTTGTGAAATCATCCAGATTACAGCTTATTGGAATGAATTTTTTAATTCCCCATGACATCAGAACAATTTCATCATCCCGGACAGGCACATAAAATTCACTTTCACATAATGTGTCTGTGAGATCTCTCAGCAAATCGTTTGGGATTGTATCTGAAGGGTCATCCAAAATCTTTTCCAGTATATCCTCTATTTTTTTATTCATTAAATCACCTCATTTAAATCATCCGCTAATTTTGCAAATGAAGGATATAAATCATGATAGTTATGTTCACTGCAGTGCTTCAGAAATTGCCTGATTAATTGCGGATGTGACTTGGATATCTTTTCAAGAAGCTCACAAATAATAGAATAGCATTCTTTGAGTTTGGTTTCATATTCAAAGGTATAGCCGAAAATAACCTTATCAAACATCTCAGTTATCAGATAGAATGTTTCAACATGATGTCCATCCTCATACAGTTGGGTTAAATCCCCCTTAACATAATCGGTTATATATTTTGCCCAATCATAGTCATCCAGAATGAGGAATAACTTGTCTTCCAGTGAAAATTCATCGTCATTAATAAAATCGCACAGGAACTTGTCTTTGAACTCTTCTTTAATTTCATCATTATATTCAATCTGTTCTTTTAAAAATTCCATCAGCCTGTCGGTGTCCAGATTATCCACAAGATTGCCGTATTCTATATCACGTTTAAATTTAGAGCTTCCCACATGAAGCAGTGCAGTCATATGACGGCATCTGTCCTTGCCGCAGTCACATTCAATGGATTTGATGTTGAAATTATCATCCAGTTCAACATAAATCCAATAATCCTCTTCATCTTCCACAACGCATCCTGAAAGCGCATCTACTGAACGGTCAAGATAATATACATTGTCTTCCAAATCAATTCCGTCCAACACCAGTTTTTCTCTAAATTCATCTTCCCAATTAAATATCATTCCAGTCACCTAATCTATAGTCTAAGTTCAAGTATCTCTTTAAGCTCATCATCGCTCAGTTCTGTTATGAAAGTTTCGCTGCTGTTGACTGTTCTGCCGGCCAAATCCAGCTTGTCTTTCAATATCAAATCGATTTTTTCCTCCAGCGTTCCTTTTGTTATGAACCTGTAGACCATAACGTCCTTTGTCTGGCCTATCCGGTAGGTTCTGTCGGTTGCCTGGTTTTCAACTGCAGGATTCCACCACAAATCATAGTGAATGACGTTCTGGGCGCTTGTAAGGTTCAGTCCCACACCGCCTGTTTTTAGCGTTGCAATAAGGATGGGATAGGATTTGTCTGTCTGGAAGCTTTTTATGATTTTTTCACGCTCCTCACGTTTAAGCGAACCGTGAAGAAATAGTATTTCACGGTTGAATTTCCTGAGGCATACATTCCTGATGATTTTTCCCATCTCCACATACTGGGTGAAAACGATGACCTTTTCATCGGCTTCAAGGATATTGGAGATAATTTCAGTTAAAAGCTCAAGCTTTGAGGAATCACCTACATTGACTTTCCCCTTTTTAAGGTACTGGACAGGATGATTGCAAATCTGCTTGAGATTGGTTATGAGTTTTAGGATTTGACCTTTACGCTTGATGGTTTTATCCTCATCAAGACTTCCCAATCCGCTTTCGAAAAGCTCTTCATAAAGCTTTTGCTGGCGGAGCGTGAGATTGCAGTAAACGTCATTTACAATTTTATCCGGCAGGTCATCGATGATTGAGCTGTCGGTTTTAAGACGCCTTAATATGAAGGGTTTTGTGATAATCTTAAGGTCATTCAAATCACGCCTGTCAGTTTTTTTGCCGGCAAACTTCCTTTTAAATTCGCTTCTTGATTTAAGATACCCCGGATTTGTAAAGTCAAATATTGACCAGTAGTCAAGAAGACGGTTTTCAATCGGAGTTCCTGTAAGGGCAATCCTGTTTCGGGCATTGAGGCTTTTGATTGCACGGGTCTGTTTGGAGCTTGGATTTTTAATGTTTTGAGCCTCATCAACAACACATAAAAACCATGACTTGTCTTTGAATTTATCCTCATCGCTTCTCACCATGCCGTAGGATGTTAAAATCAAATCGCAGCCCCTTTCAAACTGCCTGTCCAATCCGTGATAAACAGAATATGAGAGATTGGTGAACTTTTCGATTTCATTAATCCAGTTGGTAATGAGAGTTGTGGGAGCGACAATCAGCACGGAGCCTTCAAGAAGTTCATTTTCCTTGAGATAAAGTATTGCCGAGAGGACCTGAACGGTTTTTCCAAGGCCCATGTCATCTGCAAGAACTGACCCGAAGCCTGATTTGATATTTTGAACAATCCATGAATATCCGTTAAGCTGGTAGGGTCTTAAATCTCCCTTAAGTGTTTCGGGCTGTGGAAGCTTTGAGTTAAAGTCAAGAAGTCTTTTGAACTGATTTCCCACATCGAATTTCATGTTTCTGTAGCGCCCGAGAAGGGCAATCTGGAGAAGCTCGTAGCTTTCGAAATTTGTGGGAAGAAACATCAAATCGCTTTTAAGGGATTTGAACTTGACGGGGTCTGCCTTGAAATACTCACCGTTGAAAGTGAAAATCCCCGAATCATCAATTTCCAAATTCTGAAATTCCTCTGTCGTTACAAGACGGCTGCCAATGTCAACCATCCAGCTTGATGATGAAATGTTATCGGCGGTTAGATATTCAACGTCAGGTAAACTCAGAGTGATTTTAAAGCCGGTTTCATGTATATTGAATGATTTTGAAACGCTTACATTCAAATCTTCAAGGTGGCCCTCAATCCGTTTGAGGTATTTCATGAAGCGTCTGGAGTCAAGCCTTAACGGTTCTGTCAAATTCCAGTAAATCTTATAGTAAGCGAAAAGCTTTCTTATATGATATGTGTATCTTAAGCTGTCGATATCATCATCTGTGATGAAATCAAGGACAAACTCGTTGCCTTCAGCGGAAATATCAATGTGATAGTCATGTTTCATGTTAAATACTGACAGGTTTCTTGAAATGTCGCTTAGACGGGATTTTTTCACTTCAAAGTCAATATCGGACGGTCCGTCCAGTAATGTGAATATAAGGTCATTGTAGCCTCCACCATTCCTTAAAACGGAGATAAGGTCGCCTGCAATAAGGCTTACAAAAACCCTAATTTCATCCTCCTTTGATATTTTTTCATGGTTAACCGTTACAAGGTTAGACGCTAAATCTGTGTCCGGGTCATTTGAGGGAATCCATCTTGTATAGGAATGCCCATCATCAGTCATGAATATTTCAGGGATGATTTCATGATTTTGAATTAGAGAGAATGCATAATCAAGAATGGGATTATTTGTGCTTTTTAGATATGAAATTAAATCCCCCGCCTCTTTAAAGCCTCTTTCGCCAATTTCATAGGAGGAATTCAAATTAACCGGAAGCTTGAGATTGACTTTTTTGGATTCGAATTTGTAATTTAAAGCCAGATCAGCCAAATCATCTCTTAAAATGCAGATGTGGTCATAAAGGTTTTCATCCAAAATGAATTCAAGATTTGAGTTGTATGTATTGTTGAAAATGTCTGAAAAGCCTTTGGCAGGGAATGCGTCAACATTGTTTAAATCCAAACCCCTGAGTGAAAAAATAAGAAAGGTGTTTTCATTGAAAATAACTCTCAGACGGTTTAAAACCGCCACGGTCTCATTGCACATAAGGCCTGTGCTCCAGCAGCTGCAGTCTGCAACAAAATCGATGCTTGACTGGGGAAAGATGTTCACTCCGCAGTCAAAAAGGGCCTGCGGAACAATACCACTGATCAGCTCACGTTTAATCTCATCTTTTTTGGCAATGCTTAAAAGCCTGTCCTTTTCAGGTACAGTGAACTGGCGAAACTTAATGGATACGTAAAACCAATCTTTTCTGTCAGTGACATTGGCAGTGACCGTATCTTCATTGAACTTCAAATCATAAACTGAATATTCCCTCCACAGATATCCCAGATTATCGTTATAATAATTTCGGACAAGATTATTAAACCAGCT
>CAZQWN010000050.1:0-13133 GCA_964596915.1 uncultured Methanobrevibacter sp. | reverse complement strand
CACTGCTTGTTCAGGGACTTGGTTCATCAGTTCATTTATTTTTATATATTAAAACAAAAAATCTGGGCGTTTCATATGGATCTCACCTTCTTACTGATGTCAGCATGACACTTTTAGATTTTTTTAGCATTTTATAGTAAAAATAACTTGAAAATGGAAATAAATAGATTATCTTATAAAAACATATTTTCAATAATATTTTTTACTGACAAGCCCCAATAGTTATTCAATGAGTGAAAAATATATTCGTGAAAACAGAAAGTCATGTTCAATCGTTAAAGGCTCAAGAACCTATGCAAAAATATCCAACCTGGAAGATGCAATATTCATAAGGGATTTTCTAGTTGAAATCGATTGGAATCTGGATGAAGTTCCTCAAATTCTTGAAAAAGATGATGAATATTATGTATTGGCAACATATGATGAAAAGTTACATCTTTTGGCCAGATACAGACAAAAACCTGATGGCAAAACTGTCGAAAAACTTATCAAAAAGCATATGAGAAACCCGAACAACTCCAAATATGGCCTTAACATTTCCAAAATCCTGGACACCTATGTGATATCCAAGCAGATTGCCGGTGATTCATATGTCTTCGGGCTTTATGACAATCTAGGTGATGCTGAGTTTGTACGAAATTTCCTGATGGACCATACCTGGAACGTCAATGAATTTGACAGGATTGAGTACGATGAGGACACAGACACTTTCAGAGTAGTTCTTGTTATTGACGATTACGTATATGTGCTTGATTCTTTTGACACTGCCGAAATTGATTTGAAAAAAACCTATGAAGAGTTCCTCTCAAAGATATCCAAACATAAGTATGGACTTGCCAATTATCCACATCTTGACCGGCTTAAAAACAAAATTGAAGTTCTGGAAGATGAACTCGACGTTAAAGCTAGTGATGATGTCTGGATTTTTGGTGGTGATATTGAAGCGAAAGATGCCTTAACAGACATAATATTCACATTAACACCATTTGAAAAAAGCGTCTATGATGAAATCGCTACCAAAGCCACCTTTGATGAAATCAAACAAAAGTTAGCAAGATACAAAAGCAAAAACTTTGACGAGAAAATCACAAGGAATCTGGACAGCCTAATAGAAAAGGACATGATTAAAAAAGAAGGGGATTATTTCGTGAAATCTAGACATAATTGAGCTCAAAAATAAAGTATTGAATAATTGCAATATCACTAAAGCAAATGCATTAAAACTAATTGAACTTCCATTTAAATGAACTGACAAATCAAGCTAATGAAATCATATAACATTTTTGTGGAAATAGTTTTGATGCATGTACCATCATTAATGTAAAAAGTGGAAAGTGTAGTGAAAACTGCATCTTCTGTGCACAGTCAAAACACCATGACACTAACATTGACATCTATCCCCTGATGCCCGTTGCGAAGTTGATACAAAAAACAATAAAATCCGCAGACTTAAAATGTCCGGTGTCGACAGAATCCATAATAATCTGGAAAAGCTCAAATGAGGAGGTTTCAAGAATTGTTGCAATATTCAGATTCATAATCCCCATGCATATATTCGCCTAGCTTGACAGATTACTTTTAGGTGATAACGGCAAGAAAGCTTTCCAGTCAGGCACTAATGCTGCCATTTTAGGAGACATGCTACAAAGGATGGTTTGAAACTGGAAGATGATTTGAAATTTTAAAAGAAATAGGTTATGAAATTATTTTTTAAGATTAAGTGCTCCTAATATGATTATTAGGAGCTGTCAGTTATCAATTAGTAATACTATTTATATAACATTCACACATATAACCTTTTCGTATCAAAACCTGAAAAATCAACATTGGACTACTAATAATTACCAATCCTTCAGGTCTTTGGATGTCATATTTACAGTTAAAGGAGTCAAACTTGGTTTTTTTTCAACAATCAATGCATATCCGTCACTGCCTTTCTCATAATCCTTTACCAGATCTGAAGCTATCATAATCATGTCATCTCCTGTCTGATTTTCATCAAGACGATAATTGAAAATCTCTGATTTTTCTTCATCAGTATTGTCTATGACATGTTTATCAAGCATCTTATGTGCCAGATGGGTTATTTCCACTTCTTCACAATCATAGTTTGAAGGCACATTCAGGTTAAACAAATCCACACCTTCAGGAAATCCCTCATTTTTGATTTTCAATACAATATCATGGAGAATTTTTTTGGCAAGTGAGAAATCATAATCCACATGCCACTCCCCGTTTTCATCTTTTTTAAATGATGTTTTAGGATCCATAAAAAGGGAAGTGGCAATTGCAGGAATACCCAGACTAACTGCTTCAAAAGCGGCACATACCGTACCGGAGGAGGTAATGTCTGAACTTATGTTAACTCCCTGATTAATTCCAGTTATAACCAAATCCGGTTTTTCATCCATCACATACTCAGCGCCCACTATAACAGCGTCTGCAGGACTTCCTGAAACTGAATAAGCCACACTACTGTCTTCCAGTTCACATTTTTTAAGCTCCAAATGTTTAAATAATGTCAATCGACGCCCTACGCTGCTGTTATTTTTATCAGGTGCAACAACCACCACATTAGCTATATCTTCAACCGCCTGCTTTGCAGCAAGTATTCCAGGTGCAAAAACCCCATCATCATTAGATATTAAAATATTCATGTGCCTCAAATCCTAAATAGTCATATTACTAAATATTATGAAAATTAAAATATTTATCTTTTAGTAAAATCCAAACATAAGCCAGCACTGCCGATGAAATTACTGCAAGCAGTGTCGGTCCCAAAACAATGGAATCCAAATTTACAGCCATCTGATACACTATAAACCCAACAAGCCATGCAAAGACATTCCAACACCATGTCCAGAATTCATTATCCTTTTCACCTAAATAAAATGAAACAATAAGGACAGCGGCCATCGGAGCGAATACTGATGTGATTAAGTATAAGAAGTTAATGTAGTGGTCCATTATTCCTGAAATTGCCAATATTGCACTTAAACCACTTACTATAACACCAGTGACTTTAGGATGCAATCTGTTAAATATGGCCTTTGCGGATTCCCCTGCAGAGTTTGTTGCAAGAAAATTGGTTGTTACTGTTGATAAAACCAATATTATAACTCCAGGAATTCCAAGGCCTGCAGCAAGAATTGCCTGTGATACGTCAACTGTTCCGATACCAACTATTTGAATTCCTATAAAATACATCCAAAGGCTTGCTACCGTATATGCTATAGAAGATATTGCTGTTGCCTTAACCGGCTTTTCAGCATCTTTGGTGTAATCCGAAATGACAGGCAGCCATGAAACTGGCATGGCGATTGAAATTTCAAAGATGCTCCAGAATCCCAATATTTGCGTATTCATGACCGATGTCGTATTGATTTGAATTCCAAATAGTTTTACTGTCAATACAACGAGAAGAACTGTTAATATCGCCATTACAACACTTGTAATTTTTGAAGACCTCTGCAGTCCAACATATACCCAAACCGCTACAAGAGCTGCAAGAATCACTGATATTACAGGAAAAGATATTCCCATATTAAGTCCCATCAATGCTTCGGTACCCTGGGCATTGAGAACTGCCACCCATGCAACCAGCTGCATGACATTCAATGTTGCGAAAAATTTGGAACCTTTATTACCGAATGTGGATTTGATAGTCTCCATTGCATTCAGTCGAAGACGTGCACCTATAAGACCCACTAAAAAAAGCAGTATTCCTCCCATCACATGGCCTAAAATTAACGGAACCCATATTGAATTAGTTGGTGCGGAAGAACCTAACTGTATTCCAGCTATAATTTCGGAAACGGATATGGCTACTCCAAACCAAATAATTGCATTTGTAAAAAGTCCAGTACGATTTTGCATAATTGCCCTAAAATTAGATTGTCTTCAATAGGTCATATAAATGGGGAATTGCCTGTTCGAATTTGACCCCGTAGGTATGGGTTTCATCACCGATTGTCTTTTCTATAGCTATTTTTGTAAATTCACCTGCAATTTTAGATGCGGCAGTTGGGGATTTGCCGACCATTACAGACCCGACAAATGAAGAGGCAAATACATCTCCTGTTCCATGGGAAACATAATCTATTCTGTCATTATACACCATTTCACAGGTTGATTCCTTTTTATCCAAAACAACCATTCCCAATTCATTTTCTTTATGGGTGTCACCTTTTAGGATGACATATCTTTTTGTAAATTTTGAAAGTTCATCTGCAATTTCCAGCATTTCTTCATGAGTAAATTCCTCTTTCCATGGCTTGTGCAATATATAACAAGCTTCAGTAGTGTTTGGAAGAATGTAATCGCCTAATTTGCACAGTTCTCCCATAGCATCTGCAAATTCCTGGTCAAAACCATTATAAAATTCACCATGATCCGCCATGGCAGGGTCAACAAAAACCAGTCCGTCTGGCTTTAATCTGGAATCAATGATATCTTTAATGTAATCCAGCTGTTCTTGTGATGCAATAAATCCTGTGTAGATTGCATCAAAAGATATTCCTTCGCTTTCCCAATGTTTTTCAATAGCGGGCAAATCTTCAGTCAAGTCCCTAACGGTATAATCAGTGAATCCTGAAGTATGTGTTGACAACACTGCTGAAGGAAGTATTGCAGTTTCAATTCCAAAAGCGGATACCACCGGAAGTGCGACAGTTATTGAACATTGACCGTAGCAGGATATGTCCTGAATTGTTAAAATTTTGGTTGTGTAATTCATTTTTTCCTCAAATTATTGTTATTTTGATTAAATATGTATTTATATGTTATATGATTAAACTATATAAAGATTTTTAGCACAAATCTGATGAACATATTATTTAATACAAATTCAAGGTATTTAAATTTAAACCCAGATTTATTAATAAACTATTTTATTGTTAAACAACAGAAATAGAAATATTATTTGATTGGATTGGAGATTGTTATGAATATTGGGAGATTGATTGGTAACACACCAATGATAAAAATTAACTATGAATATGAAGGAAAAGAAGGCAGCATATATTCTAAACTTGAATATTACAACTATTCCGGAAGTATTAAAGATAGAATTGCATTACACATAATTCAAAAGGAAAGAGAAAACGGCAACCTGAAAGACGCACAGGCCATTGTGGAAGTTACAAGCGGAAATACAGGCATTTCATTCAGTGCAATCGGCGCATTGTTCGGCCATGACGTCCACATTTTCATGCCTGACTGGGTTTCACTTGAGAGAAGAAACCTGATTGAAATGTATGGTGCCCACGTACACCTCGTATCCAAAGAGGAAGGAGGATTTAAAAGGGCTTTGGAACTTGCTGAAGAATTTGCCATTGAAAATGATGCATTCAGACCACTCCAATTTGACAATCCATTAAACATAGAAGCTCAATATACAACAACAGGTCAGGAAATCATCGACGCACTTCCTGAGGTTAATGCATTCGTCTCAGGTATAGGTACAGGAGGAACACTAATTGGTGTTGGAAAAAGAATAAAAGACCATAATCCTGATGCCAAACTCTTTGCTCTTGAACCTTCAACATTGTCAATACTTAAGATGGGAATGGAAGAGGGATCCCATTTGATTGAAGGAATCGGTGATGATTTCATCCCAGGCATTGTAGATGAGGATTTAATTGATGATATCGTATTGATTGATGACTGTGATGCAATCAACATGTCCAAAAGAATTGCAAAGGAGTTCGGTTTGGGAATAGGCATATCAAGCGGCGCAAACTTTTTAGCTGGAGTCCTTATGGACAGTGATGATTTAACCATTGCAACTGTCTTTGCCGATGACAACAAAAAATACATCACAACAAGATTATCTGATGATATAGACGAAAATCCCAAATTGAAATCAAATAAAATCAAACTTCTAGGTTTTGAAGTAATCTAATTAGGTTTTAAAACCTATTCACTCTTTTTTACACCATTTTACGCAAACCATCAAAATTATCTTCAATGAATCTTTTATATTTTGGATTTGCCAGAATCTTGTATTGCCTTTTGCCGCTTCTGGCATATGCTTCAGACATTACTGATTGAAGCTCATCATATCACTGCTTAAAATTATATCCGATTTGCTTTTTTGGTCTTCGTCAAATTAACCATATATGATTTGATTGTTGAATTGAACTTTAAAACCAAATTTGTATTCTCTCTGGCATCATTTCAAAACAAATGGTGGTGACAATGTAAAAGCATTTCATATTCTTTTACATCACCGTATGTAATTTTTACACTCATAAGATACCAATTTTTTAAAAGCTAAGTAAAATAATAATTACCTCCAATAAAATCGGGAAGCAATCATAAAGCAGATGGCTTGCATATGAAACCATGATGTTTCTGGTTTTGATGTATAACAGCAATGTCAGCAGTGACCCCAAACCCTGAACTAAAAGTACCTGAAGCAAATTGCCATAAAATCCTTCATGAAGAAAACCGAACGCTGCCAAGGTAATGATAATTGATATTACCATGGACACTTTTCTGTTTAAAAATCGATAAGTAATGAACATTAAAATTATCAGCAAGATTACTTTGAATAACTCCTCACCCATCAATTGAATAACAATTGAAATGAATGAAAGCAATGTTGTTGATGCTGCCTCTGTATTTACAGGAGCGGGAGTGGTCATTCCTGCAAGCTCCAGAATATAAAGTATCAAAAAGGAATAGGCAATCTCAATAACAACCACTAGCAGTATAGGTTTTAAATCGCTGCGTCTGATTTTTTTAAACATCAGATTCCAGTTTCCATTCATTGCAATCAATGTGGGAATAAGTAAAACCAGACACATCAATGTTGCAAAAACAATTTCAGGAATCTCCATGGGAATCCACAATAAAGCGAAAAATAGTATTAACCCTAATATCAGAAGTCCCCATTTACCTTTTGATAACTTAGGAATTCCATTATAAAATGGAATGTCACTGTCCTTTTCTTCAAAATTAAAAAATTCACTCATAATAAATGATTTATAAACAGAGTTAATAAACCTTTTCTATTGTTGAATTATTTTAAAAAAAAAAGTGTTGAAACTCACTTTTTTAAAAAAAAAGTAAAGTTTCAGATCATATTTATTCTACAATATATTTTTTCAAATCTTCAGCTTTGTCAGTTGCTTCCCAAGGAAGACCTTCAATACCGAAGTGACCGTATTTTGCGGTTTGCTTGTATCTAGTATCCCTTAAGTTTAGGGTTTCGATGATGCCGTCCGGAGTTAATCTGAAGTTTTTACGAACGATTTCATCTATTTTTTTGGTGGTTTTAACTCCGGTTCCGAATGTGTCAACCATTACGGATGTAGGTTCTGCTACACCTATAGCATAAGACAGCTGAATTTCACATTTCTCGGCAAGTCCTGCAGCAACGATGTTTTTAGCAATGTATCTTGCCATATAACATGCACTTCTGTCCACTTTGGTACAGTCTTTGCCGGAAAATGCTCCTCCACCGTGTCTTGCATATCCACCATAAGTATCCACGATTATTTTACGTCCGGTTAGACCTGCGTCCCCATGAGGTCCGCCGATTTCAAACTTACCTGTTGGGTTGATATGTTCCTTGGTGTTTTCTGTCATCAATTCCTGTGGAATGACAGCTTTGAAGAGTTTTTCACGGATGTCCTCTTTCAGTTGTTCCTGATTGTCGGACATGGTCTCGTCATGCTGGGTTGATAGAACAATCGCATCAAGGGAAACAATATTTCCTTTATCATCATAGTTAACTGACACTTGCGCCTTACCGTCAGGCCTTAAGTATGGGATTTCACCTGATTCCCTTAGTTCTGTCAATTTGTTTGTGAGTTTACGTGCCAAATCTATTGGGAAAGGCATCAGTGATTCTGTTTCATTGGTTGCATAACCGAACATCATTCCCTGATCTCCTGCTCCAGTTTCTTCATCTCCTCTGTCAACACCCTGGTTGATGTCCTGGGACTGTGCGTGTAACCTGTTGTGGACTTCACATGTGTGGCCGTCGAATTCCAAATCAGGTTTGTCGTAACCAATTTCAATGATAGTGTCTCTTATAATTTTCTTGATATCTTCATCAGTAATGTCAGCATCTGATGTTATCTCACCAAATACCATACAGAAATCTGTAGTTACACAAGTCTCACATGCAACGTGTGAATTCTTATCCTGTGCCATATATGCATCCAATATAGCATCAGAAATAATGTCTGCAACCTTATCAGGGTGTCCTTGTGTTACTGATTCTGATGTAAATGTTCTGTATATTTCACTCATAATTATCAATCCAATAAAATAAGTTTAATTGATAAAACTTTCAAATTTTTACTGTTAAATATATTTTTAACTTAATATATTAATATCTTTCTTTTTTTACAAAGAAAATTTATTAATCTTTAAATTTCAACCCCGCCTTGAATGCTTTGGATATGAATTCACCACTTTGAAATAGGAATGAGTGATATCATCATACACAAGAGGATTTAATTTTTCAAAAACTATCTTGTTTCTCGTCCAACACATACCATGAGTTAAAAAAGTCATGTTCTTGCATTTTTATGATAAAAGACCATTATAAGTTGCCAATAAACTAAAAAAAAATCAAATTAAAATAAGGCTAGAATGGAGGTTAAAATTAAATAGTAGACACCACCAATACTATGAAAATCAAAATGGAAATATATAACATGCTGAGAATTTATGCCAAAGCTATTATCTAAAAAAAGAATTTAAAAAGTATTTATGGTAAAATACTTTCAGGAGGATTTTCAAAATCCATGATTTTTTTTGTTTTCAAGGTTCTCATGACCTAAAGGTGTGTGGGTTGTATGCAGTTGGATTGTTTTGATGAAGTCTCAAACTTCATCCCAATGTTTCTTGCTTTTTCGAACCTTCTTGAACTACTGATAAGTTATTTGCATACAATGCCTCATCTGCATGAAACATCCCACAGAACATGTAGAATAATCCATCATCTTCTGCAATTACTATGCTGCTGGCTTTTGTATGGCCAATAATTTCAATCAAATATACCATCAACTATTTTTTTGTGATTTTTTAAAGTTTTTATATTAACCGTCAATGTATGTTACCGGAATAACATTTTCAAAATCCGGCTCCAATGCTACGCTTCGGTTTAGAGAGAAAAACTTTTGCATTAGGGAATGTTTTTATTTCACCACTGTGGTCTGTATCTTTGTGTGTAATTAATATTCTGGTGACATCTTCAACATCATGACCGTTTAATTATATGCAGTCAGATAATCATAAATCCTATTCCCATTGTAAATTGGTGCTGATTCGTCACGTTCAAAGTCATTGAAATCCTCAGGAATTCCAGTACGACCATAATTACATCATCACCCGTGTCAATCACATAGTTTTGGATATTTGCAGGTATTTGACGGATGCATCAATGTCTTTAACCTCCTCACGAAGGCAAAGCCTTGTTTCATGAAACCATGTTCTATATTTTTAACAGCATTTATTATCTATTCAGATGCAGTTTGGTCATTGATCAACAATTGGGTCAAGTAATTTTGTTTTCCAATCATTTTGCAAAGGTCCAATTGCTGTTCGCTCCAGTACATGTCTTCCTCTTCATCCTTGAGGTAGACTTTCATCAGGTCATATGTTGTTGCATCAAAGATTCCTGAATCCATAATTTGATTTATAAATGCGATACCTTCCACGGATACATTATAGTCTGCTTCAATGAATTCTACAATATCAGTGTAGACAGGTCTTGCTTCCTGTGCTTCCTGTTTGATTTCACCACCAAGATCTAGGATTCTGTCCATGAACTGTTCTACGAAATCCATCTCTTCGGTTGCGTGTGCAGCATATTTGTCTCCCAGAGATTGGAATCCTAAATCTGCAAAGATTTTGGATTGAATTCTGTGTCCAAATGAATTTGCGGATAATCCGGTTACAATAGCTTGTAAAGCTCCAATGGTTTTTTCTTTATCTGACATAATTTTCACCTCTAATAATGACTTAAGAAACTAAAGTCTTTGTTAATATTATGTCAAGATTAATATATAAATATTTAGATGTTATCGATTGTTTTTTGTAAATATTCATATAGCATCTTTTTGAATTTTTGAACATCCTCTGGAGAATAATCCTTAAAAAATTCCCCTTCCCATTCATACATCCCCTTTAGAAGACCTAAAACAAGAACCTTGCCGTCTTCAGTTAAATTGATAATCTTTTTGCTTTTGTTTTTCTCATCAGATGTACGTAAAATTAAATTGTTTTTCTCCAATCTTTTTATAATCTGGGCAACATTTGACTCTGAAACGAATAACAATTCGGATAAATCCTTTTGAGAACAATTTTTATGATAAAAAATATTCATCAAGTATGTCACATCACGGGGAGTGATATTTTTGAAATTCTTTTTATAGTAATCGTCCTGAAGCAAATGGATATAATCAATATACAAAATAATGGGAGTGAAATTAATTCTTTCATCATCAAAATTCAAATCAGCCATCCAATCACCATTATATATTTAAGTCATCAATATTATTAATTAGTTCAATCATATGCATGTCCTTTTCACTTTGAGCAGCAAAACTGTATTCCTCATAGTAAAATGCCGGAACACCGTTTTCATTTAAAGGAACCGTCAGGTAAGGGCCGCTTGTTGTTGACTCAGGAGAGTAATAGGAAATGTTTTGTGAATTTTCTGCAATCTCATATGCATAATCAACGCTCAATGACTCCTTGACCGGAGAGAATACGAATGTCTTATAAGGATAAGCCCCAACATTCGAATGCACATCCACAGCCAGTTCATAACCGCCATCCATTATTTGAGGATATACATATTTAAAAGCAAGATTCTGCCCGTTCTGCCTTCCCGAACTGTTGTCTGAAGCGCCGTCACCGTAATGACCGATATCCTCAGTAACATTGATTATGTAAATGTCATATGAATATTTAAGGTTGGTCATGTTCGGAAGGATTTTTAAAAGCGTTTTATGGGTTTCATTTTCCAATGGATGAACTCCTACAACATAGGCTATCCTTTTGGAATTGGGATTTCCTATGTTTCTGATTACTTCCACGGTTCCCTTATCCTCACTGTCATCACCGGAAATTACTTCATGAGTAACTTCAGAGCCACCATTGGATTGTGTTTGCGTAAGTTCACTGACAATGGCTACGCTTAATCCTGCAATAGCTACAATCAGTATTAAAATTAATAAATGTTCCTTTTTCAGCATCTTGATTATATATTTAAAAAAAGCATTATAAATAATTGAATTAAAAAAAATTTAAAACAATGAAAATCCATTGCAGTTATTTGCCTGAATTAACATTGGTTTTATTGTAGTCAGTGTTTCCATTGGTCTTTTTGGATACAATTTGTCTTGCAACGCCAAACACTGTTCTTAAAAGTATTAAACCGTCTTGTGATACCTGCTTTGCAAGATAACCCGGTCTCAGGTAGAACTTTAAAAATGCTTTCTTTTGAATGCTTCTAAGCTCCTTGCTTGAAACATCAACAGTCTTTAAGACGGGGTCTAAAAGTGTGAATTTGGACCAGTCCCTGATTTGAAT
This sequence comes from uncultured Methanobrevibacter sp., assembly GCA_964596915.1. Classification (GTDB taxonomy): domain Archaea; phylum Methanobacteriota; class Methanobacteria; order Methanobacteriales; family Methanobacteriaceae; genus Methanocatella. The sequence continues at coordinate 1,577 of CAZQWN010000050.1, read as the reverse complement.
CAGGTTCTTTTTGAATGTCTCATTGTAAAATCTGGTTCCGGGATAGGGTGTTGCCAGACTGTAGAGTGCATAATTAGGATTCAAACTCTTAACGAATTCTATTGTTTTTGCAATTGATTTTCTGGTGTCCTCCGGCATTCCTATTACGCATGATGCAATTGTCCTGATTCCAACTTTACGGGCAGTCCTGAATGCATTTTCTGTTTTTGAAACAGTAATGTTTTTGTTCATTTTCTCAAGCATCTGCTGGTCAGCGCTTTCGACACCTATGAAAATGGTAATGCAACCTGCATCCTTCATAATCTCAAGCAGTTCCTCATCCAAAGTATCTACCCTTGATGTGCATCCCCACCAGAACTTGAGGTTTCTCTTTTTGATTTCTGCACAGAAATCAAGTACATATTTTTTGTTTAAAGTGAATGTGTCATCCATGAAAGCTATTGTGTCAATGTTCTGCTCCCTAAGCCTTATTTCAATCTCATCACACACATTTTGATATGATCTTCTTCTCAGATGGTCTCCGTGAAGTGCCGCTGATGAGCAGAATGAGCATTTCATTGGACATCCTCTGGTGGTAATAATAGTTGCCACATTTGTCGTGATGTTTAAAATCTTATATTTCTCCATCGGGAACAGATGAAACGCCGGAAACGGAAGTTCATCAAGATCAACAATAATTGGCCTGTCTGGTGTGACAACAAGAGATGAGTCTTTTTCATCATGAAATGCCAAACCTTCAACATTAGCCAGATCTCCGCCCATTTCAATTGTCTGCACCAATTCAAGAAAAGTGTATTCTCCCTCTCCACGAACGACTACATCTACACTTGGCTCTTCAAGAACACTTTTGAATTCAAAAGTTGGATGATAACCACCCAAAACAACTACAGTGTCCGGTTTAACCTGCTTGACTTTATCCGCTGAGTCCAGAGCCACACCTATTGTTGGCGTAAGTGCGCTGATTGAAACTATGTCCGGATTTCTTTTGAGAATCTCTTCACCTATCTCATCATAGGTCAATTCCAGTGCAGATGCATCCAATACATCAACATCATAACCATATTCCTCTAGAACTGCAGCCATATATCCTATACCTAAAGAAGGAGCTACAACACCGAGAAACTTATATTTTGAACTTGTTTGCGGCGGATTTAAAAAAGTGACTTTCATGTAATCAACAACATTTACTTTAATTTAAACTATTTAATTTATAAGATTTTATATTTTATAAAGTTTATTGTATAGTATTTTAACTTCTCTGGTAAAAAAAGCTTGAAAATTCATGCACAATAATATAACAAAAATTTTATAATTCAAATATGTACTAGACTCACTTCTTAATTGAACCTCTCCGGTTGAAGAGAGAATTTCGCAATAATATTAACAGATACATCAATGTTAATGTGAAAAAACATCCACCAATTATAGTTAAAAACTAAAGTTTTAAAAATAATGAATAACAAATCCATTATTCATGGCAAGGCCTAAAAATAAAAAACTTAAAAAACAAATGAGTAAAAAACAGTTGAATAAAAAAATAAGAAAATTAGAAGAAGATAACAAAGTTTTATATAAAT
>CAZQWN010000049.1:0-13381 GCA_964596915.1 uncultured Methanobrevibacter sp. | reverse complement strand
TAGTAAGGGAATTACAGCCATGAAAAACAATCCAAAAATACTTTTATATATCTTAATGTTATCCACTTTAGGTATCAACACTCCATTAAGCATCATTGGAATAATTTCTCAGATTTCAGAGTATTTTGGAACTTCTATTGCGATATCAGGTCTGTATGTAAGTTCATTCACATTCACCATTGCAGTTACTGGTCTTTTCATCCCGGTTTTCTTTTCAAAGCTCAACAGAAAGACAACATTCGTTTCTATTTTAAGCATTTTTGCCGTGGCAAACCTTGTCATAATATTCACGGACAGCATCTACATTGCATCGTTTTTCAGAATTCTTTCTGCGGTGTTCTATCCGGCATTCATATCAGTTGCACTGACATTCTGTGAAGAAATTGCCCCTGAAGGTGAAAAACAGGACTATATTACAAAAATATTGCTTGGAATTTCTGTCGGAAGCATTATTGGCCTTCCAATAACAACCGGTCTTGGAACAGTATTCGGCTATCAAGTTGCCATGAGCTGGATCTTTTTAATTAATTTCATAACCTTGATTTTAATAGTTGTATTTTTCCCTAATGTCTCAGGTAAATCCAAAAGCTATGAAAAGCCTTTATCCAGTTTAATCTCAAAGGAATTTATATTGGCAACTTTTGGAATCATAATGATGCCGATTGGAGCTAGCATCGTTTACAATTACATTCCATATTTCCTTCAAACAGTAAGCCATGTCTATACATATAGGTTAAGTACATTCCTCTTCATTTATGGTTTGGTTTCCATTTTTGGAACTTGGCTTGGTGGAAAGCTGATATATAAGAAGGATAAGGCAACATTAATTATTTTCCAATTGGTTTGTGCATCAGTGTTTGTTGCAATGTATTTCTCAGCGCAATATCTGATTCCGGTTTTAGTGTTTATTCTGATTTTTGGAATATTGGACGGTATGGGATACAATTTGATTCAATATATTGAAACATCGCTCCTGCCAGATACTCCGGAACTTGCAAATGGAGTCTTTTTAAGTGTACTGAATGGGGGTATTGCAATTGGAATAGCTATCGGCGGATTTCTGGTGGATGGCCTTGGAGTAATGTCAATTTTTGTTTTCGGAACAATATTTTTGCTTGTCGCATTTGTTTTGTTGGTGTATGTGATTTTGCTTTTGAAAATCGATTTGAAATACAGTAATTAATTTTTATATTTCGATTTTTTAATTCTATAACACTGTTTTTCAAAAATGTTATATTAGAAGATGAACAAAAATTAAATCATAAATATATAATTGGATATTAGGTGTAATAAATGGCTAATTATCATGATGAAATTTTAAAATTTGAAGAAATTGCAAAAGAACATACTCGATACATGAGAAACAGTATCAATTTAATTGCTTCTGAAAACGTTACAAGTGTAGAAGTAACCGAAGCATTAGCTACTGATTTTGCTCACAGATATGCGGAAGGACAGGCATTTCAAAGGTTTTACGAAGGATGCCAATATGTTGATTTAATCGAAGACATGACCAAAAAACTTTCATGTAAAGTTTATGATTGTGATTATGCTAACGTACAACCAGTTTCAGGAGTAACTGCAAATCTTGCAGCATTTTTTGGATTTGCAAAACCTGGTGAAAAAGTAATGGCATTGGAAGTACCTTCAGGAGGACACATTTCCCACGCAGACGTAAGTGCAGCAGGTATCCGTGGCCTTAAAACCGTATTCCACCCATTGGATAAAAACATAATGAACATTGACATCGATGCAATGAACAAAAAAATCCTTGAAGAAAAACCAAAAATAGTATTGTTCGGTGGAAGTTTATTCTTGTTCCCACACCCAATCAAAGAAGCTCGTGAAGCAGCTGATGAAGTGGGCGCAACCATAATGTACGATGGTGCTCACGTATTGGGTCTTATTGCAGGAGGACAATTCCAACAACCTCTAAAAGAAGGTGCTGATATCATGATGGGAAGTACCCACAAAACATTCCCTGGTCCACAAGGAGGAATTATTCTCTCACACAAAGAAAATGAAGAAGTTATTGACAATGCAGTGTTCCCCGGTGTTGTAAGTAACCACCATTTGCACCATTTATTAGGTTTAGGTATTGCAACTGCTGAAATGTTAGAGTTTGGTGAAGAATATGCAAAACAAACAATTAAAAATGCTCAAGCATTAGGTCAGGCAATGTATGAATTAGGATTTGACGTTTTATGTGAAGATTTAGGATTTACCGAGTCACACCAAATTGCAGTAGACCTAAGTGCAATCAGATCTGCATCAGATATAGCAAAAGAATTAGCCGACAACAATGTTATCCTAAACAAAAACCTTTTACCGGGAGATGACAGGGACAATTCCGATAATCCGTCCGGTATCAGAATAGGTACTCAGGAAATTACCAGAAGAGGCTTGAAAGAAAAAGAAATGGAAGAAGTTGCTCAGTTCATCAAACGTGTAGCAGTTGATAAAGAAGATATCGCTGATGAAGTAGCTGAATTCATGAACCAATACACAACCCTGGATTATGCATTCTCAGACAGGGATGCTTACGAATATCACAGATTGTAGATTAAAATGAGAATCGGATTTGCATTTACTGGAGCTGGCCATTTACTTAGAGAATCAGTGCACGTTGCTCGTGAACTTGCAAAGGAACATGAAGTTACTGTGTTTCTGTCAGGCGCTGCAGAAGAAGTCCTTAAAATGTATGGGCTCTACAAAAGCGTTGAAAGTATCACTGGTGGAAAATACCGTGAATTGGCTACTGATTCAAACCAAAAGTTCTCATATCCAATTACTGGCCGTTTATCACTAGGTAAATATGATCTTCTGATAGTCTCACCGGCTACAGCAAATACAGTCTCAAAAATAGTATATGGAATAGCGGATACTCTAGTTACAAATGCAGTCGCACAGGCAGGAAAGGGAGCCGTGCCGGTTTATATGGTGCCGGTGGATATCCGTCCCGGACCAATCGACACTGTTTTACCATCAAAGATGGAACTTTCAAAATGTGAAGGATGTGATGACTGCGTAGCGGCTCTTGCATGTGAACAGGGAGCAATCATTCCACATTCCGAAATAGACCTTACAAAATGTATAGGCTGTGGTCTGTGCAGAAATACATGTCCAAATGATGCAATTTCTGAAGGAAAAATCATTACAATCTATATGAGGGATATTGACATTGAAAATACCCGCAAGTTATCAGGTATTGACAATATCCGAATATTCGAAAAACCTGAAGATATCTTAGATAAAATCTAATTTATCTCCTATTTTTATTTTTAACTCATCTTTTTTTGTTTCTAAAATATATTTCGCCTGTTTTTTAGGCCTGTAAAAGCTCCAAGGCTTTAATGATGCCTTGTCATAGACACTTCCGTTTTCATCTAAAAAATAAACGTCAATTTCAAATCTCATGAAATGAGTATGTATGCCCGAGTCTTTCAGGTTACAAAATAACAGTGCAAAATCAATATTTTTTATTCCCATCAAACCTTTAAAACGTCTGAAAAAATTATTTGCATACTTAATATTGATATCAATCAATTCATTAGTTGTTTTATTCAAAATCATGAATATATATTATTTAAAAAATAATATATAAGGTTTTAATGAGTTAAAATTAATTTTTACTTGCCAATCAAATCGGTTATTGCATTTGCAAATTCTTCAGTTGAAGGAACTTCCTTAATAATTGTTTTGTATTCATTTTCTTCCAATATGAAGCAAGGGGTGGATGTAATCCCCATGGAAGTGGCATTTTCCATATCCCTAAAGAGGTCAATGTTGAAATAATTGTTTTCAAGTATTTTTCTTGCTTCACTTTCCTCTATTCCACAGGAAACTGCAATGTCTGCTAAGATGTCAAGATTGGTTAGGTTAATGTTATCAATCATGTTTGCCTTAAATATTTCATCCACAAGGATTAATGTAAGGTCCTGATGGTTATTTTGAACGTATTTTGAAAATCTCAATGCATCCTTTGAGCTTGTAAGGGTAATGTCTGTGAAATTCATCTCCAATCCGTCTTTATGGGCAATTTCTTCAATTTCTTTAATTTTTTTTGATGCCTCTTCAGGGGATAGGTCATATTTTTTTGCATATCTCTCGGTAATGCTTTGGGTTGTTCTTTTTCCTGCCTGGGGTTCAATCTCAAAAGGTCTCATTTCCCATTCAGCATTTAAGTTAAGACTTTTACAAGCTTTTCTAATCCTTTGAAGTCCAATATAAGAATATGGACAGTTGTAATCTATAAAATATGTAATCTTCATTTTAATCATCTTTTTTCTATTTTAAACCATTAAATAAAAGTTTTAGATTCCATCTCACCACTTATCATGTCTGTGAGTGCCGTTTTTAAATCTTCCTTTCCAAAGGCTCCCGGAACGGTTAGCTGATTCTCATTGATGGTTATGATGTATAATGGAATGGCTTCAATTCCCATGACGATTGCCTCGTCCTCTTCAAGTTGAACCTCAAACTTGTATGATTCGCTTTCAAGCATATCCCTTATTTCATTTTCATCCAACTCAATGCCTGCAGCTATTTTAACCAGCACGTCAATGTCAGCTATTATTTCGTTTTCGATGAAATTCGCTTCATAGATTTTAAAAATAAGTTCCTGAGATTTTTCAGGATGTTTGTTTTGAACGTATCTTACAAGCCTGTGTGCATTTTTGGATGATGTCGGCCTGACGCCAAAGTAGTTAATGTTTAATCCTTCACTTTTGGCTATTTCTTCAGTTTCCGTTATTACTTTATTTGCCTCATCGGGGGCGATTCCGTATTTGAGTATGTATTCTGTAGTCATTGAATTTGTTGGTGTGTCAAAAAGAGTCGGGTGCAACTCAAAAGGTTTCATCTCCCAGATTGCATCCAAACCCAATTCGTCAATTGCCTGTCTTAATCTGTTAAGTCCGATGTATGAATTGGGACAGTTGAAATCGCTCCAGAAGGTGATATTCATTTTTTATCCTCTTTCTTGGATTTCTTTTTGGAAACTTTGTATAATTTTACAAGGTTATCGACGGTTCTGATAATCGTATTGTATCTTCTATAAAATCCCATATAATTAATTATGTAATTGTGTTATATCAACTTTTTCAAATTGTCAATGTTAATGCTGATTTTTAAAAATAATCAAGAAAATTTATTGATTTTCATTTTAATTTATTATAAAATCTTTTTAATTTTCAAGATTTTTCTAAATTCCCATAACCTTTATTTATTATCTAAAACAAAAAGATACATATTATAAATTTTTATTTATGCATATTAATTTTAATTATTTGAGGAGTTACAATGCCAATAAAAGAGGCAGAAAAGTCATATGACCATGAAAAAATAGAAAAGAAAGTTCAAAAATTCTGGAAAGAAGCGGAAACTTTCAAAAAAGTAAATGAACTTAGAGAAAAAGGTCCGAGATATTCATTTTTAGATGGACCTCCATACTGTAGCGGTAAAATCCACTTAGGTACTGCTTGGAACAAAGTCATTAAAGATTCATACCTTAGATACAAATCCATGAACGGATTCTCTTTAAGACGCCAGGCAGGGTGGGATATGCATGGTCTACCAATTGAAAACAAGGTAGAACACATTATGGACATCCAATCCAAACAGGACATTGAAGAAAACATTGGAATTGATAAATTCGTTGACAAATGTAGGGAATTTGCAATTGAAAACAAAATTGCGATGGAAAGTCAATTTGACCAATTAGGTGTTTGGATGGACTGGGATGATCCATATATGACACTTGATCCGAAATACATGGAATCCTCCTGGTGGACACTCAAAAGAGCAAACGAACAAAATTTACTTGTCAATGACCAAAGGGTAATTAGCTGGTGTCCTCACTGCGGAACAGCACTTGCTGCTGCAGAAATCGAATATGAGGAAAAAGTTGACCCGTCCATATTCATCAAATTCCCAGTCACCGGCGAAGAGAATACCTATTTCCTTGTTTGGACAACTACTCCATGGACACTACCTGCTAACCTCGCAATTTGTGTAAATCCTGAATTTGATTATGTTCACGTTTCAAAAGATGGTGAAACTTACATTTTAGCCGAAAACTTAATGGAAACAGTTTTAGGCAAACAAATCAAAATCCACAGAACCAAAATTCCAGCTGAAAAAGAAGGCGAAGAAGACAAAGTCATAGAAGAAAAAGAAGTGATGTACGAAATAATAAAAACCGTAAAAGGCGAAGACTTAGTTGGAATGGGTTATGATTACATTTTAGCTGATGAAATTCCAAAACAGATGGAATTCGACTCAGAAATTGAAAAGGTTCACACAATCCTTCCGGGTGACCACGTAGAGCTTGGTGAAGGTACAGGTCTTGTACACACAGCACCTGGTCACGGTCCGGACGACTTTGAAATCGGTCAGAAATTCGGCCTTCCAATATTTTGTCCTGTAGGTGAAGATGGATGCTTCACAGAAGATGCAGGCAAATACGATGGTAAATTCACAAAAGAGGAAAATGACCAAATTATTGAAGACCTCCAGGCTAAAAACCTAATGTACAGGGTAGAAACCATTGAGCACAGATATGGTGTATGCTGGAGATGCAAAACTCCAATTATCTACAGAGCAACCAAACAATGGTTCCTTAAAGTAACAGAAATCAAGGATAAAATGTTGGATGAAATTGATAAGGTCGAATGGGTACCTAAATGGGCTGGAGAAGGCAGGTTCCATGATTGGGTGGACAACGCCCGTGACTGGACAATCTCAAGACAAAGATACTGGGGTATTCCAATTCCAATCTGGGAATGTTCTGACTGCGGAGAACTGAAAGTAATAGGTTCCCTTGATGAGCTTAAACATGAATCCTTAAATGAAATCAAAGTTTCCGACTCAGAGCTTATCCACAGGCCATATGTGGACGAAGTGGAAGTGAAATGTGACTCCTGTGGAAAATCAATTAAAAGGATTCCTGACGTATTGGACGTATGGATTGACTCAGGTGTGGCCGGATGGGCTTCACTGTACTATCCTGAAGAAAAGGAAAAATTCGAAGACTGGTTCCCCTATGACTTCATCACAGAAGGCCACGACCAGACAAGAGGATGGTTCTACTCACAGCTCGGTACAGGAGTAATTTCAATGGGTAAAAGTCCATATCAAAAAGTATTGATGCACGGATTCGTATTGGATGAAAACGGAAACAAAATGTCAAAATCATTAGGCAATGTAGTATCTCCTGAAGAGGTAATTGAAAAATACGGAGCAGATGTACTTAGATTCTACCTTTTATGGGCTTCAAAACCATGGGATGACCTCAAGTTCGTTTGGGACGAACTTCTAAACGTAAACAAGATGATCAACATCCTTTGGAACGTATATGTATTCTCAACAACCTACATGTCTCTCGATAACTTCAATCCGAATGAAATAACTGAAGATGACATTATTTTAAGATTAGAAGACAAATGGATTATCTCAAGGGTCAACTCACTTGTAAAAGACGTTGCACAAGACCTTGACAACCTGTTCTTCCATAAGGCAACAAGAAAAATATATGACTTTATCCTCGATGACTTGAGCCGCTGGTATGTAAGGTTAATCCGTGGAAGGACATGGGTTGAAAGTGATGATCCTGACAAACTGGGTGCATATTACAGTCTATACACAGCACTTGTAAAACTTATTTCTGTATTGTGCCCTATAGCTCCTCACGTATCAGAAGAAATCTATGAAAACCTTGTAAAAGGCGTAAACCCTGAGGCGCCGGAAAGCATTCATATGCTTGACTGGGAATATGATGCAGACGCAATCGACGAAGACCTTGAAGCGAAAATGGACGTTGCCCGCCAAGTAATCGACGCATCAATAAGGGCACGTGACATGGCACAGTACAAACTCAGATGGCCGGTATCAGACATTACTGTCGTATCTCCAGATGAGAATGCATTAAATGCAATCACTGAGCTTGAAGACATCATTAAAGACCAGTCAAATACCAAGGAAGTCCTGACTGCGGCTGAATTCGACAAGCTGTCATTCAATGCAAAACCGAACCTCAAGATTTTAGGCCCTAAACTCAAAGGCGATATGGGTAAAGTCGTTAAAGGACTGAAAACAGCTGACGGAAATCAAATCAAAGCTGAACTGGATGCAAACGGTACTGTAACAATAGAAGGAATTGAACTGAACTCAGAAGAGGTATTGTTTGATTCAGAACTTCCGGAGGACTTTGTATCTTCCGAATTCGATGGAGGAAACGTATTTGTAAATACAAACATCACATTGGAAATCAGACAGGAAGCTATGGCCCGTGAACTGATAAGAAGAATTCAGGACATGAGAAAAGACCTTGATTTGGATGTGGAAGCAAACATCAATGTCGATGTTGAAACTTCCGCTGAATTCAAGGACCTGATAGTGCCTCAGTCAGAAGTTATATCTCATGAGGTAAGGGCAAACAGCTTGATTATAACCGACAGTGAAGAATGCAGTAAAGATTCTAAAGATTATACCAAAGAATGGGATATCGAAGGAGAAAAAGTAATAATTTCAATTAAAAATTAAGGGTGTAAACATGACTTTGACTGATTCTGAAATTGAATATATTGAAGGAATCCTCGGCAGGAAAATGAATGAACTTGAAGAAGGAATGCTTGATGTAATGTTTTCAGAACATTGCTCATACAAAAGCAGCAGACCATTTTTAAGGGCATTTCCAACCGAAGGTGAAAATATCATTTTAGGACCTGGAGACGACGCAGGTCTTGTAAGCGTCACTGACAAATACGCACTTGCAGTTGGAATGGAATCTCACAACCACCCGTCTGCAATTGAACCATACGGTGGAGCTGGAACAGGTATAGGTGGAATTCTAAGGGATATCATTTCAATGGGTGCAATGCCGATTGCACTTCTCGATTCTTTAAGATTTGGACCTTTGGAAGACGAAAAATCAAGATATTTATTTGAACATGTGGTTAAAGGAATTTCCGATTACGGAAACCGTGTAGGTGTACCGACCGTTGCAGGTGAAATAGAATTTGACGAATCATTCAGGACAAACCCGCTTGTGAATGTAATGTGTGTAGGTCTTGTCGAAAAGGAGAACATCGTAAGGGCACAGGCACCAAACATTGGCGACAAGTTTCTTCTTATGGGCGGAACAACCGGTCGTGACGGAATCCATGGTGTAACATTCGCATCAGAAGAGCTTACATCAGACTCTGAAACCGAAGACAGGCCGGCTGTACAGGTGGCAGATCCGTTCACCAAAAAAAGGGTATTGGAAGCATCATTGGAAATATTGGAAAAAATCAATGTAAGCGGTGTAAAGGACCTTGGTGGAGGAGGTCTCACCTGCTGCATTTCAGAACTTGTTGACGCATCCGAAAACGGGGCACTGGTTGACCTGCGTGCAATTCCGCTAAGGGAAACCGGAATGACTCCGTATGAAATTATGCTTTCAGAGTCCCAGGAAAGGATGGTGTTTGTACTGAACCCTGACGATATCGCACTTGCTCAGGAAATCTGTGACAGGCATGAAATCGTTTCATCCGTAATCGGTGAGGTAATCGAAGGAAACAACATGATTATTTCAGATGAAGGCGAAGAGCTTGCAAACCTTCCAACAATTTTACTGGCAGACCCTCCTTCAATCGACAGACCAATTGCCGAAATTCCTGAAGACACTCAAAAGATTGAACTTAAGGAACCCGGAGTTTACCAATCACTTCCAAAACTATTGGCTTCACCTAACATTGCATCCAAACAGTGGGTCTACAGACAGTACGACCATGAGGTTCAGGTCAGAACAGTCGTAAAGCCTGGTGATGATGCAGCTGTTTTAAGAATAGATGAGGACACTGCAATCGCTCTTACAACAGATTCAAACACAATCCACACCAAGCTCTCCCCATTCGACGGAGCAGCAGGATGTGTAGCTGAAGCAATCAGAAACGTAATCTCAATGGGAGCAACCCCATATGCAGTCGTTGACTGTCTAAACTTCGGAAACCCTGAAACACCGGAAATACTCTGGCAATTCAAGACAGCTATTGAAGGAATGAGTCTTGTAGCTGAAAAATTCAACGCACCGGTCATCAGCGGTAACGTAAGTTTCTACAACGAAACTGAAGGAATCAAAATCAACCCGACACCGGCTGTAGGTGTAATCGGTGTTGAAAACATTGAAAACATAAGAACCATGGACTTCAAAAATGAAGGGGACAAAATCATCTTGATAGGTAAAACCTATGATGAGCTTACCGGTTCAGAATATCACAGATGCATCCACAACCTGGAAGTGGGAACCGCTCCAAGAATAAGAATCGATGATGAAGTCGCAAACGCTAAAACAGTCCTGAAATTAATCGATGACGATGTTAACAAAAACATCACTGCAGTTCATGATGTTTCAGCAGGAGGTATTGCAGTGGCATTGTCCGAAATGGTCATCAAATCAGGACTTGGATGTGAAGTGAACATCGAGGATGACGAGCTGGATAAAATCCAATTGTTATACTCAGAAAGTCACGGAAGATATCTGTTAACAGTTAAAGCAGATGCACTAGATGATGTTTTAGCAAAAATAGATGTTGACTGTGATGTCATCGGTGAGGTAAAAGGCACTTCATTGAATGTAAACGATCATGAATTCAGCTATGAAGATTTGGATAATGCATATCATGGTGTCATTGAAAAGTACATGGCATAAAAACTTGGGGGAGTTTAAAACATGTTTTTGTCTAAATTGGATTCTGTAGGAAATGCTTTAAAGTTAATTTCCGACAATCAGAAATACACAGATTCAGAGGAGATTTCTATCCATGATGCTCACAAGAGGGTTCTGGCCGAAGATATAATCGCATTTCACGATTCACCGCCGTTTGACAAATCTGCAATGGACGGTTTTGCAGTAATTGGTGAAAACACTTTCGGAGCATCTCAATCAGCTCCAAAACAGCTAAAGATAGTAGATGCAATCGGTGCTGGGGAATTTTCTGATAAGACTGTCGGTGAAAATGAGGCTATTGTAATAGCCACAGGAGCTCCTATTCCTAATGGTGCCAATGCGGTAATCATGAAGGAATACACCACAACTGACGGTGACGAGCTGACAATCTACTCCCAGGTCACTCCCGGCGAAAATGTAGGTCCTAAATCCGAAGACATCGAAAAAGGCCAAAAGATTTTGGATAAAAACACCTTTGTCAGATATCAGGAATTGGGATTAATCGCCTCAGCTGGTTATGATACTGTTAAAGTATACAAGAAACCTAGGGTTAAAATTGTCATAACAGGCAATGAGCTTGTTGAACCTACAAAAGAAGAAATCGACAAGGCCAAAATCATCAACTCCAATCAGTTCACCGTTAAGGCAATGGTTGAGGATTCAGGTGCAGTCTGTGAAATAGGTCATGCCGGAGATACTTTTGAAGAAGTCAGGGAGGTTATCCTTAAAGCTAGCGAAGACTATGATGTCATCATGACCACTGGCGGAACAGCAATCAGTAAAGGGGATGTGGTTTTGGATGTTGTGGATGACCTTGGAGAAATCCTATTCCACGGTGTTGCAATGAGACCGGGCAAGCCTGCAGGTGCGGGAATTGTCAATGGTAAAATGATATTTACATTTTCAGGCCAGCCTGTAGCTGCAATGAGTCAATTTGATGTATTCGCCAGAAAATACCTGTTTGAAATGCAGGGAAGATCATTTGATTTCCACATTGTAAACAGGGAGTCCCAACTCAAAATCCCATCACAACTGGGAAGGACAGATTTCATCCGTGCAGTTGCAGATGACGATTATGCAAAGCATGTCCTTAACAGAGGTTCCGGTATTATTCGCTCAATGGTTGAGGCGAACAGCTATATCATCATAAACGAAAACGATGAGGGATATCAGAAAGGAGATATAGTTGATGTTGTGATGTTCGATTCACTACTTTGGTAGAGGAAGTGCATTTTTAATGAATGGTATTTATTATTATTTGATAGCTTTTGCTGTCATCTGGATATTGTCTGCAGTGTTACATGACAGGCTGGAAAGTCATGGATTTGAGATAAACTTCCCAGTCATAATGTGGAAAACTCAAAGGCTTAGGGGACTTATATCCAGAATTTCTAATTTTTCTCCGACATTCTGGCGATGGTATATGAATGTCGGAATAGTTGTGGCCTTTGGAGCTATGATTTTTATTACAGGGACATTAATCAGTTCACTGCCATCGGTTTTCGACACGCCGGCGGTTTCAATAGTGATTCCCGGTGTTGAGATGCCGGGTTCATCAATATATGTTCCGTTTTTCTATGGTCTGATAGCCCTTGCAAGTGTTTTGATAGTTCATGAATTCTCACACGGTATCCAGTCAGTCGGTGAGAAAATTTCAATCAAATCAATCGGATTGCTATTGTTTGCAATCATTCCGGGGGCATTTGTGGAGCCTGACGAGGATGAGCTGAAGGCGGCCAAAAAATCTTCAAGGCTCAGGGTTTATGCGGCAGGTTCGGTTGCAAATATGTCTTTAGCTGTTATTGCAATACTTCTGGTGTCACTGATATCAGCTGGAATTCCATATTACTTTGCAGAAGACGGTATAGCCATTGAAAGAATTGTCAGTGATTCGCCTTCAGATGGAATTTTAAAGGAAGGAATGATTTTAGAAGCTGTTGACAATCATACAATAGGCAATGCAACTGATTATACAAATATTGTCAGTTCATACAGTCCGGGTGATAATGTCACTGTCAAAACGGATCAGGGCACATTTACGCTTACCCTTGACAAAAACCCAAACAATGAATCCAGAGGATTTTTCGGAATTCAGGCAAACAAACATTTCGAGCTTGTAAACGATAGTTTAGGTCCACTGCCTTGGATTTTATTCGAGCTTCTTGAGCTTTTCCAGTGGATATTCATGCTTAACCTTGGAATTGGGCTGTTTAATCTACTTCCGCTGAAACCTTTGGATGGAGGGTACATGCTTGAGATACTGTTGAGCTATAAACTGTCCGAAGAGCAATACAAGCCAATAGTTAATGCATTGTCAGTTGTCATGGCAATGATAATAGTGTTCAGTATTGTTGCAGGATTTTTATAAAATTGATTTGATTTTACTAAATACTTAATTGGATACCCTATCATAAGTAAATAAATTTAATACTTGCTTGAAATAAAAATACAAATCAAATAAACATTTAAAAAATTTATCGGGTTACCTTAAATTTGTAGTTTGTAGAAATTGATTTTTTGCATCGAGTTATAGCATATTTGGGGTCTTATTCATTTTAGAGTTTTTAAACAAAAATTTGAAGCTAGTGAATTATTCACTGCCAGTGAGAAAAATACTACATTCAATGTAACTGCTATACCAACTCCTGTTGCAACCACTTTAACTGCTTCTCC
>CAZQWN010000048.1:0-13406 GCA_964596915.1 uncultured Methanobrevibacter sp. | reverse complement strand
ACTATCATAAAACAAAAAAAATAATTAAAATAAATAATTATTTTTAAAAAATTTTTTGAATATTATTTCAACCCTTTCAAACAAAAGAATTAATAAAAAAAATATTTTTAGTAATACTCATATTTTTATTATAATTTTAAAATAGCCATTACATAGATTATATTTAAAACTTTCTATCTAATTCAAATAATAATAACTTTATATATTGCTATTCCAATATATTAATTGGTGATTAAATATGAAGTTCGGTATAGAATTCGTACCTCAAATACCATTAGATGAATTAGTAAGTTTAGTAAAATTAGCAGAAGACGTCGGTTTTGAATACGCATGGATCACAGATCACTACAACAACAAAAACGTATACGAAACCTTAGCATTAATTGCAGCTGAAACTGAAACCATTAAAATGGGTCCTGGTGTAACCAACCCATATGTAAGAAGCCCAGCAATTTCTGCTTCTGCAATCGCAACCATTGACGAAATCTCAGAAGGAAGAGCAACCTTTGGTATTGGTCCAGGTGATAAAGCAACTTTCGACGCTTTAGGAATCGCATGGGAAAAACCAGTATCCACTATTAAATCAGCAATCGCTGACATTAACACTTTATTAGCTGGAGGAAAAACCGAAGCAGGTGCTGCTTTAGGTGGAGCAAAAGCTGTTCAAGAACACATCCCTATTTACATGGGTGCTCAAGGACCTAAAATGTTAGAAACCGCTGGAGAAATCGCAGATGGTGTATTAATTAACGCATCCAACCCTAAAGATTACGAAGCAGCTATGCCTATGATCAAAAAAGGTATCGAAGCAGCTGGTGGAGACAAAGCATTTGACGTAGGTGCATACACTGCAACTTCCATTGGTGCTGACTCTGACGCAGCTAAAAACGCTGCAAAAATCGTAGTTGCTTTCATTGCAGCAGGATCCCCTGCTCCAGTTATCGAAAGACACGGATTACCTGAAGGATTCAACGAACAAATGGGTGAATTCTTAGCTAAAGGTGACTTCGGTGGAGCTATTGGTGCTGTATCCGATGAAGCTTTAGACGCATTCTCCGTATGTGGTACTCCTGATGAGTTCATCCCTAAAATTGAAGGCTTAGCTGAAATGGGTGTAACTCAATACGTAGCAGGTTCCCCTGTTGGTAAAAACGTAGAAGAATCCATTAAATTATTAGGAGACGTAATCGCAAGTTTCTAAACTTGCTTACTTTTTCTTTTTTTATTTTTTTAAACCATTACACACAACTTATCAACAAACTATTTTTTAACAACAGTTTTAATTATAAAAAAATCCTAACTATATAACATTATAATTTTTATATTGCAGGTATTATAATGGAAATTGAAAAATTAACCAAAGAGATAAGACAAACGGCATTTGAAAGAAAAGATCCAAAAACTCCCGAACAAGTAGGAGCAAGCTGGTATAATGATGACTTAACTTACAACGGTGTTGCAAAAACATTATTCATAATATTACCTACACCAGGTTGCGCTTGGGCAGTTGGAGACAGCGGCGGATGTACCATGTGCAGCTATGTTTCAGACTGTACCCTAGAACCAATTGATACAGAAACCATATTAAACATATTCAATGAACATCTGCAAAGACATCCAATAGCTGAAGAGGACAATATTTCAGTGAAACTTTTCGCATCAGGAAGTTTCCTAAATCCATATGAACTTCCGAAAGATGCCCGTGACGAAATTTTAAAAACATTGATGAACTTAGGAAATGTCACTGAAATCATTGTCGAATCCAGACCGGAATATGTTAAAGAAGATGTTTTAGATGAAGTTTTTGAAATAATTGGTGACACCCTGTTTGAAGTGAGTATCGGCCTTGAAACATCAAATGACTACACCCGTCTTAAAAAAATCAACAAAGGTTTTACTAAAGATGACTTTGAAAATGCAGTTAAATTGATGCAAGAGTTAAACGATGAAAAAGGATACAACATAAAATCCAAAGCATATATTTTTGTAAAACCAATTTTAGTATCTGAATCTCAAGCGATTTCAGAGGCAATTGAAACAGCCAAATACTGTGATTCAATTGGAGTTAACAGACTTTCATTTTGTCCTGCAACAATTCATAGTGGAACTGTAATAGAAAGGTTCTGGAGAAAAGGAGCTTATCAACCCCCATGGATTTGGTCTTGCATTGAAATCATAAACACGGTTCGTGATGAACTTGACATACCTGCACTTTTAGACACATCCGGCTTCGGTTCAAGACGTGGGCCATACAACTGTAAAAAATGCAATAAAGATTTAAAACATATGATAATTGAAAATAATTTAACTCAAAGTAAAATTGAATACGAATGCGAATGTAAAAGTGAATGGTTGGGTGAAGTGAATAATTCAGATATGAATAGCTCAACCGTTGAGATAAAACACATTCCATTATATTAAAATATTAAAAAATATTAAGTTATATTAGGAGGAAAATATGAAAACTAAATTTGTTAGTTTACTGACTATAATTTTCGGATTAATTCTTATAATCTTTCCAGCATTTGGACTAATTGGAGCAAGTTCCCTAATAGGTCTTTCAGTATTGTTAATGTCCATATATTTACTTGTTGTTGGAGTGACAATCATTGATTATAATACTTCCGGAGCAATACTTGATTTAATTCTAGGATTATTACTGTTATTCTTAAGCATTGGCCTAATATTCAATCCGGCCTTACTCGGATTTTTAACCCAAATTACATTATATCTTGCAGGAATAATGTTAATTATTGTTTCCGTTGCATCTTTAATCAACAATCGCAGCTCAAGATATGGTTTTTATACAGGCATTGCGGGAATTGTTCTCGGTTTATTATACATAATCATAGGAACCTATATATCAAATCCGATTATTCTTGGTGCATTAATCGGAATTTGGTTAGTGATAAATGGCGTTTTAAAATTAATGGATAGATAACTATCCCCATTTCTTTTTTTGGTGTTAATATTGATTGGAATTAGTGCAGATTTCGACCCAGTTCATAAAGGTCATGAAAAATTAATAAAAGAAGCTCGAAAAATTGCAGATAAACAAGACAAACAAGTCATCGTTTATTTAAATAAAGGTTTTAGTGCGAATCACGCACCTTTTTTTGTTGATTTTGAGGCCCGCCGTGAAATGGCACTGGCTTCAGGTGCGGATGATGTGAAATCATTCGAAGGCCTTCATCACCGACTGATATTGTCTTATAGTGTTCCGATTCGTCTCAAACAAATGATAAATGATGGAGTAACAGACTATATAACCTCTGCAAGCATTTCCCTAGAGGAGGTTAAGTCAAAGGCTCAGAAATTCATTGACGAAGGAAACTTTGTCGGAATGCCTAAAAGCTACACAAACCGAAATGAAATAAGATGGTATGCGATAAATGAGTTTTTAGGATCCAAACTGAAATATCATGTCATTAAGGAATTTAATAAGAACAAATATTCCGGAAGACTGATTCGCCAATCCATCATTGATAATGACATGGTTATTTCAAATGAAACATCAAAACTGCTTCCAAAAACTACAGTTGAAATTCTTCAAAGGGAAATCGATGCCGGCAGAGTTCCAGGTGAAAGAAACTGGGAGGATATTTACAAAAGAATGAATACGTACTCCCGAGGAAACCTTGAAAAAATAGCTTACCTTAATGGAAATACAATAAATGAAATTATTAAAAGAAGGGTTTACAGAGACCCCGAATCAATTTGGGCTGTTTTTAGAAGATCTGATTATGGGCCTGTAATGACCAGACTCGCCATCAGCGCCATTGAAATGGATGTTACTAAAAGAGAAGTTATGGAATTGATGCAAAGCTATGAAAACCAGGGCGTGATTCCAGATAATCAAAAGGTTCAAAGAGTAATTGACAGGGCATGGTATGTTGCAAGTGAGGGAGAAAAAGGAGTCAGTGCACGTGAAGCCAATGAATGCTTTAGAAGTCAAAATATTGATGTTGAAGCACCTTTAACCATTGAAGCCGGACTTAATTTAACTAAATTTGAAACAAAAATCACCAAAGAGGGAATAAATACTGATTTATATGTCGATAAAAATGGCAAGATTTCAGTTCAGTTTAAAAGTGAAGGTAAAAAAATTAAAACCAATCTGAGACTTCCTGCACGGGATGTTACATATTTAAGATATATCATGGATTCACATTTCATCCCGGTTAGTGGAAGTATAAAAAAAGCTAAAAAAGGTTTTAAAGTTAAAGTAGTTATAGGTTAAGTTTCTTATATGCTGCTTTAACCATTGTTAATTCTGAATCGTTGAAATAATCCATTATTTCTTCTAGTTCTTCACTTTTTCTTTTAGAACTGTTCACGGTGTTGTTTATTCTTGAAAGTGATTTTTCTTTAAAATCATCACCTTCAGTCAATGTCAATATATCAAAGAATTCTTTTTTTAAACCATATTTTTCCGCTATTTCCGTTGTTTCAATCAGCAGGGCGGAAAGGGACTTTGTATAGGTACTTCTAAGTAATTTTAAAATTGACGCATCCCCCACATTATCACTGATTATTTTTGTTGAGATAAACTCGTCTAAAAAAAGCAATTCTTCAGATTTTTCGCCGGAAATATATAAAATCGGATTTTCAGAATCTATTTTGCCGATTATTGCTCCGTCAACCAAATTTTTAACATGTTTGTCAATTTGCGATGTGGTATCCGGAGAGATGTTATTTAAATCCAAATATATCCCGTTTGAATATTTGCCATAACTTTCAGCTACATTCAATGCGGATTTTGGAGATGTGGCTGAAATTATAATATCTGATTTATAAGCCACTTCTTTAAATGTATCAAACACGACAATACCATATTCCCCGATATTTTGAATGGTATTTTTTGATCTTCCTTCCATGGAAGTTATGAATGTAATATCGTCTGATTTAATTAAATTAAAAAGATTTTGTGAAACTTTTCCAAAGCCAATTAACCCTATAATCATTGATATCACACATTCTATTTTTTAAAAAGAAGCATGTCATGTAAATTAACACCAATATCCCTTGATATTGTATTGCATTTTGCACATAATAAAAAGAAAATGTCCTTGCCTGATAAATCAATTTCGGTCAATCCCTCATAATTCCCCATCCCTTTTGAAATTATGAATTTATGATTGTCGAAAATATGCCTGAATTCATCTGAAATCTCGCTGTCAACATAACCGACAGTTCCGGCACCTATCTCCACTATTTCCCCAAAGTCATCCAAACCAGCATCCAAGGCTTCAGCCATACATGCATCATTCAAAATAGGTTCTGATTTAACGGCAATTGTAATATCCAAATCATACTCTTTAATTTTTGAAAGCAGTAACTTATCAAATACTATCTCACCGGTATTATCCACTAAGTACAATAATTTATCATTGGTTTTTAGTGAATTTTCAAATTCATAAATGTCTTTAACTGTCAATTCTTTTTTAAGGGACCCCTTTATTACGCTTTCAATATCATCATCCAGCGTAAATGCGCCAAAATCCAAAATATTACCTATAATAGCTATTTTCACATAATTTTCCAGGCTATCATCTTCATCCAATATCTGTTTGACATCTTCCAGGTATTTTAATGCTATATTGTTGCTTTCAATTTTTTCCCTATAATATGGATCTGCACAGCCGGTCCTTTGCTTAATCAGTGCATGCATTGTTGAACCAGTGCTGTTTGAATTAGTGCCCACAGTAAAATTATTGGAAAGATACTTAAATATCTCTTCCATTATTTCCATCTTAAGAGTTTCATCATCTGTTGACAAATCCAATGCTTCCTTAGCCTGTCTTAAAAAACAAGGCCCGCATTCATAACTTATCTTCACTTAACCACCATAAATTATTTGAACTAACTGTATCTCATCGCCTTTCTGAATTACCGTATCTTCAATGACCAGTTCACCATTCTGCTTGGATACAATTGTTTGAGCAGATAATTCCAATTCATTGAGCAAATCTTTAATAGTGTAATTTTCATTGGGAAGTTCCCTTTCTTCATTTAACTGTTTATATTTCAAAATAAATGACATGCCATCACAATCCTAACTCTTCTAAAAATGAACATGCTTTACATAATTCATTTGATGCAGGTTCTCCACATCTGTTGCATCTTCCATGAGCATAATCATTCTTAAGCTCTTCTTTCAGTATACCTTTTATTTTATCATACCCTCTTAGTGTAGAGTATTTTATAGTAGGATGATTTTGCGAAAGCTGATTGATAAGTTCCGATACTTCACCCCTGAACGACTGCATTGCATATGGACAGCTGTCAAAGTGAACTTCAAGGTCTTTTGCAACCACATATAAACCGATTTCCCTTTCTGGAATTTCCCTTAAAGGCTTGATTTTTACAGTGAATTCCTCCGCTTGGGATTCTGTTTTTGCACCGAGTTTGGTTAAATTACCGGTGTTTCCTTCAAGATAATTCATCATGATTGCCTGAACCTCATCATCCAAATTATGGCCTGTAGCAATTTTGGTGGCTCCCATTTCGCGTGCTGCCTTATTGATAATTGTTCTTCTGAATACTCCGCAATATGTGCATGACCCCTTATGGTTCTCCTTTTGCATGATTTCATCCAAGGTAATGCCATATTCCTCATTTAGAGATACGACTTTATGTTCAATTCCCAGTCTTTGTGCATGGCGTGTTGCAATATCCACACCTGCCTGCCTGTAATTGGCTATGCCTTCATCAACTGTAACTGCGCAGATATCTATGATATTTCTTTCACGAAAACTGTTTAACACTTCCAATGTTGTAACACTGTCCTTTCCGCCGGAAAGGGCAACCAATACCTTATCTCCTTTATCAAGCAACTTTTCCTTTTTGATTGTTTTAATAGCTTTCTTTTCAATTGATTCGATGAAACATTCTTTACATAAAAGTTGACCTGACTGTTCACGTTTATAAATAACTTTAGGACTACCACATTTACTACATTGCATAATCATTACCTACATTTGCTCTACAAACTGCGCCAGCTGATTTAGAGTATTTACTTCAAAAACCTGAGCCCCCGCTTCCCTATATAAAGAAACGCAACTGTCCACAACATCCCATTTGTTGAGATCTTCAGGGTTCAATATGATGACCTTTTTTGCATCCCTCACCATTTCCTCAACTAAATCAACACTGGCTGGAATTCCGTTTACCTTTGGCCCCGCCCAATCCCTACAATCAGACAATATAATCACATAAGACTTATTGTTAATATGGGCCATGTCCTTGAACTTTTTGAATGCAGAATACATGTCGGAAGTTCCGTGGACCATCATATTTTTTACCCTCATGTCCCTAACCTTGACAAATGAATCTAAAAGGTATTCCTCTTTCAGGGCATGAGTTGTTTCAATAACCTTGTTGTCGAATTCAAATGTTCGGGATTTTTTAAAGGCAGTTTGGGCTGAAAACATCAGCATGAAAAACCAACTGCTAATCCATTCACAAGACCCGCTAATGTCATTTAAAAATAAATGCTCATTCTTATGAGGTCTTGGCTTTGCCTTAACAATCTCAATGGGAACTCCACCATATTTCATGTTGGTCCTAATTGTTCTTCGCATATCAATCTTACTGGAAGTTGATTTGATTTTCCTTCTGGAACGTTTGTTGGCTATTCGCTTTCCTAGTCTTTGGCATATTTCAAGCATCCTCGGGTCAAAACGGTTAAGTTTAGTCAAATCCTTATTCATCAGTTCCCCATCTCTTTCCAACTGTTTAACTTCATCCAAAAGAGGCTGGCCTGACAACATTTTTAATTTTTCATTGTTGATTCTTTCCTTATTGACATTTCTAAACAGATTGTTCTGCTTTTTAATAACATACTTATTTGATTTGGGACCAGTACCGCTATAAGCTTTACCCCGATTCAATTCAGGAGTTTCATTTTTCTCGACCTCAACCTTAAATATTTTTTCAAAAACCTTATTGAATTTAGGAATATCATATTTGTCTTTTACATAAACCGACATTAAAGCACTTTTCAAAAGTTCACGGTCACTTTCACCCAAATCCCTGTGAACCTGAACCGCTGCCTGAGTGCTCCTTATACTTACAGGAAGGCCTTCTTGCCTTAACTGGGCAGACAAGTTTGCAATCTTGTTAATCATATTATCGTTTGTTTAAAACATCTTTTATGACTCTTTTTTTATCACTTTCATTTTTTATAGCAACACCTATACTGCTTTCAAGTGATTCATCCATGTTTTTAGTCCCCAAATCCGTGACTGATTTAACCCAATCTATTGTTCCCCTTACTGAAGGTTTCTTCATTAAATTAAGATTACGTATATTATGAACTAACTTTACAACAGTTGACACCACTTCCTCATCAGCTTCAGGCATTCTTGATTTGACTATTTCAATTTCCCTTTCAATTGAAGGGTACGGAATATATAAGAATAAACATCTGTCTTTAGTTTCATCAAGAAGTGATCTTTGGGAGTTTGAAGTTAAAATAACAATTAAATCATTTTGAAGAGTGAAAGTTCCCAAATCATTGATTGTGATTTCATGTTCGCCCAATGCCTGAAGTAAAAAACTTTCAACCTCCTCATCAGCCTTATCAATTTCATCAATCAACAATACTGAATCTTTTTCATTTAAAAAAGCATTAAGTAAAGGCCGCCTGATAAAATATTCCTCATCAAATATTTTTTCATCACTACTTGAATCATTTTTGGCGGCTTCCAAGTGCAATAATTGCTTTTGATAATTCCATTCACCCACAATCTGTTCGAAAGTGATTCCTTCATAGCACTGAATCCTAAAGAAATCCCTTTCAAAAGACTTTGCAATGACCTTTGCAAGTTCGGTTTTTCCCACACCTGGAGGTCCTTCTATAAGCATTGGCCTTCCGAGCAACAATGACAAATAAACTGTTGTAGATATTTCATTATTTGAAACATATTCTGAATTTAAAAGCAATCCATCAATATCTTTTATAGTTATATTTTCAGTTTGCAAATTTTTAACCTTCTACATTTTAATTATTAAAATTTATATTGCAAAATAAATATAAACTTAATGTAATTAAATATATATTATTGTAGAGGTATATATTATTTATACAAAAGGAGGAAAAAAATGGACAAAGGCAATGCAATAATTATAATTTTATTAATTCTTATTGTTCTTTCTGCTGGCGTATATGCCGTTGTAACAGGTACTGGAATTTCATTTAAAAATGATGAAATTGAGCAGGCCAATTACACTGTAAACAATACAACAGCTAATGTAACCAATACAAATACGTCATCTCAAGATACAACTAGAGATACTGGAATTTATGCTCCTGAATCATCAGTAAGCAGTTCCAGTGACAGTGGAAACTATTATTCCAGTTCACAAGAAAGCAGTCAATATTCAGCACCTAGTTATAGCCAATATAGTCAATCAGAAGTACAAACTACAGATAGTGGACAAGCTGAAGACTCATCCGGTGGTGCTGGACAAAGTGAAGCCACAAGCGATTTTGATTAAAAACTAATTTTTAAACTCATCAGGATTTTTGAATAATTCAAAATCCTGAACATATTCTTTTCCAGTGAGCATTGCGATTTCTGCTTTTTGAAGTTCAGAACCCAAATAAGCGGCATGCTCCATTCTGGATACTAATTCTTTTGTAATTATTTCTTCATATACTTCTTTTGCGGATTGTCCCACAATTACCAAATCCGCATTATTTTTCTTAAAATGAGTTGCAATAATTCTACTGGCACCAACAGTAGTTCCATAATCAACAGTTATCCTGAAACTTCCCGCTTTGTCTCTTACAAACTTTAATGGTGTTTTAAGCCGGGTTTCCGGAACACCGTCAAGTTCATTTTCGATAATGTCATTTCGTTTATGTTTGTCTTTAAATGCGACTAAATTAATTCCCAAATCTTTTGGAATGGATTTTCTGTGCTTAGCTAAAAACATCATTTTTGAAGCTGTAGCAAGCTCGTAAACACTACCCCTGGTTTTTCCACTTTCTTCAGGAGTGAATAAAATACTTACACCAAGCTCCATACCAATTCCCGCCAAAAGCACATTAACACCGCCGGAATCGGCATCCATAAGTTCAGTGACATTGCCCACTCCAAAAAACATTGGAGCAGGATTCTGTTTGTGAAATTCATGGCATGCAATGATGGATTCAACAATACTTGAACTGTTTACAGGATCTAAAATTAAATCTGCAACATATTTTAAACCTTCAGTGTCTTTAATTAATTGATGCATTGCTTCAACACGCTCTGATGGGGATTTCGGAGATTTGCCCTGTGAAAAATTAGTTGGAAGCAATACTGCAGGAATATCTTTTTCCATTAAAATATCTTTAACCTCAGAATTATTACCCAAATCCAAGCTTAAAACAAAATCAATCCCATTTTCTGCAGCAACCTTAATTTCATTGGCATTCAATGTGTCTATGCTTAATGGCCTATCTCCAACAATAGGCCTTAATGTTTCAATCAATTCCGGAATTTTATCTGAAAAATCCTCACCCGCAGCCATCCCGATATCTATCATGTCTGCACCAGAATCAACAAAATATTTGCATTTATTAATTAATGCCTCTTTTGATAAAAACGGAGCATTAGCTATTTCTGAAAGCACTCTCATCGGGAAATCCTCTCCAACAGGAAGGTTTCTTATTAAAATATTATTCGGTTTTTGGAGAAGTTTTTCTATATTATCAGCATCATTTTCAAATTCTTCAATGAAGTTGAATGCCTCCTTACGTTTTTCGTCTTCGATTAATTTATCTGCAGGTTTATCTTCAGACAAATCAATGCTTCCAATTAAGTTAAGCACCATCGCAAGATCCGCACCGTCAGTGGACCCTTTAAAAGTCGGAATTCCAATTTCTTTTGTAATTTCTTTAGTCCCTTTTTTAATCAAACCCGGAACCAAAATCATGTCAATTTCATCCAACTGATCAGAAAAACAATTTTTTATTTCTTTAATAATTTGTCTAGGTGTTAAAAATGCGGCAACCTGAGTATTATCCGCAATATGTACAATTATATCTTCTTTTGAATTAGAAACTACCTCTTTTATCAAAGGATATGCCAACTCACCAGTGATTATTAAAACCTTCATAAACTTCTCAACCAAATTTTTTATAATAATATTATTTAACTTCCCCATTATTAAATCTTTTAAAAATTAAATATTATTAAAAATGCTTATTTTATCTAAAAAAAGATGTAAAAAAGTTATAAGGATTAGATAAATAAATTAAAAGAATAATTAAAAAAATAAGCAAAAAAAATCAATAACATCAAAAAAATTTAAACAAAATAATTTAAAAAGAACATTTTTACATAAAATTTATATATTTTGTAATTTATAATGATTATACATGATAAATTTATGGAGGAAAAATTAATGATTGAAATTCGTTTTCACGGAAGAGGCGGACAAGGTTCTGTAACAGCTGCTGAAATTTTGGCTAAAGCAGCATTCAAAGACGGAAAATATGTCCAAGCATTCCCATTTTTTGGAGTTGAACGTAGAGGCGCTCCAGTTATGGCTTTCACCAGAATTGATGACGAGCCTATCGATTTAAGATATCAAATCTACAACCCAGACTACGTATTAGTTCTTGATGATGGATTATTAAACGTAGTTGACGTATTTTCAGGAATTAAAGACAACACTGAAGTAATCATCAATACACAAGACTTTGAAGGTAGTGGAGAGCACGAAGTATATAGTATTGATGCGACTGGAATTGCACTTGAACTTTTAGGTCGTAACATCGTGAACACCATTATTTTAGGATACTTTGCTAAAAAGACCGGAGTCGTAAGTATTGAATCCCTTGTTGAAGTAATTAAAGAAACCTTCCCTGGAAAAATTGGAGAGATGAATGCGGAAGCTACTAAAAAAGCTTACGAAATGGGATAAAAAGGTGAGATAATGGTAAATATAGGATGTGTAATTACAACACCCGGAAGTAGTAAAAATAATAAAACTGGAAGCTGGAGAACATTCAAACCTATCTTAGACAAAGAAAAATGTATTGACTGTGACAATTGTATCATATTCTGCCCAGATTCCTGTGTAAACAAACAACATGATATTGATTACGATTACTGTAAAGGATGCGGAATTTGTGCAAACGAATGCCCATCTGATGCAATCGAAATGGTAAAAGAATAAAGAGAGTGATTTAATGATAAGAGAAGTAATGACCGCAAATAAAGCAGTTGCAGAGGCTGCAAGATTGGCTAAGCCACAAGTTATTCCTGTTTATCCAATTACTCCACAAACTACAATTTCAGAATACTTAGCACAATATGTTGCAGATGAAAAGATTGATGCTAAATATGTTAAAGTAGAATCAGAACACAGTGCAATAAGTGCAGCTGTTGGAGCAAGTGGTGCTGGAGTAAGAGTATTTACAGCAACATCTTCCCAAGGATTAATGTTAATGCATGAAATTTTATTTGCAGCAGCAGGTATGAGAACACCATTCGTTTTAGCTGATGCAAACAGAGCAATATCTGCTCCATTAAATATTTGGAATGACCAGCAAGATTCAATCGCACAAAGAGATGCAGGATGGTTACAAATCTATGTTGAAAATGCGCAAGAAGCATTAGACACCACATTGATGGCTTATAAAATTTCCGAAAATCCAAAAGTTTTACTGCCATCAATGGTATGTTTAGACGGATTTATTTTAACCCACACAGTAGAACCTGTGGAAATTCCAGATCAGGAACCTGTGGATGAATTTTTACCTCCATATAAACCAGAACATGCGTTCCTTGATCCTAAAAATCCAATGTCAATCGGTAACTTAGCAGACCCGGATTATTATCTTGAAGCAAGGCATGACATGCAGGTTGCTATGGAAAATTCCATTGAAATAATCCAACAAACCTGTGATGAATTTGCAGAAATTTTCGGAAGAAAATATGGCCTTGTTGAAGAATATAAAACTGAAGATGCTGAAATCATTTTTGTAGCAATGGGATCACTTTGTAGTACCATTAGAGTTATTGTTGACCAATTAAGAGAACAAGGTGAAAAAGTAGGATTACTTAAAATTAGAGCATACAGACCGTTCCCTGTTGAAGCTATAGATGAAGCTGTTAAAAATTGTGAAAAATTAGCTGTAATTGATAAAAATGTGACCTTCGGAATTGGCGGGGCATTATACACCGATATTAAAGCAAAAATCCACAAAGAAGCATATGGATTTATTGCAGGTTTAGGTGGAAGAGACATTACACCAGAATCAATATTGGAAGTTTATGAAAAAACTAAAAATGTGCCTGAAAAAGAAGTCACATGGATTGGACTTAAGGAGGAATAGATATGGTCGACATACCTGATAAAAATTTATTAGCACCAGGACACAGAGGTTGTGCTGGTTGTGGAGCATC
>CAZQWN010000047.1:0-13527 GCA_964596915.1 uncultured Methanobrevibacter sp. | reverse complement strand
ACTGTTAAAAACATCACATTTTTAGGAGCATCCATTACCAATAATGCTAAATTCACAGCTTTCAATGTTATTTTTGAAGAAGGTTTTGGATCTAAGCCGGACAGTTATGGAAACAACTGGGGTGGTGCAATTTATACTCAGAACAACGGCTATAATGAAAATGCCTATGTTAATGTTGACAATTGTACATTTAAAAATAATTATGCAGTTTATGGTGGAGCTATTTACATTGCCGCTGGTAGTTTAAATGTATCTAATTCATTGTTTTTCAATAATTATGCATATAATTATGGAGGTGCAATAGCATGTGATTACGCCTCCAATATTCATGTTTCCAAATCCAAATTCTACAATTCACGTTCATTGGCCGATGCAGGAGGAAGTATTTACATAAGGCAGGCATCCAGTTTTGATGCAGGCAGCATTGAAATTTCAAATTCATCCTCAACTTTTGGTGGAGCAATTACAACATTAAATACTCATGTTTCATTAAACAATGTTACTATGGTTAATAATTCCGCTAAATATGATGGTGGAGCAATTTTCCATATGTATGGTGTATTTTCAATTGCATATTCACAATTCAACAATAATTCTGCCAAAAATGGTGGTGCAATATTTATTGATAATTCCACAAATGCAATTTTTAGGTGCAATACTTTCACAAACAATAATGCAGCCAATACCGGCGGAGCAATTTATTCTATTTTAAATAAATTAAATGCACCATTTAAAAGATTCAATAATTTTGAATCAAATAGTGCATCTCATGATAACGATTTTTATGATGCTTCCAGTCTTAACTTGACAATTGGCAATGGAAATTACACAATGTATAATGTGGATGTAAAACCAATATCATCCATTCCAACCAAATACAGTCTGGTTGATGATAATTATGTTACCGTAGTTAAAGATCAGCAAACCAGCGGTAACTGCTGGGCATTTACTGCTATTGCCGTTTTAGAATCATGCATTTTAAAGGCAGGCGGAGAGTCATTGGATTTGTCTGAAGAAAATATGAAAAATATCATGGAACTGTATTCTGACTATGGATGGAATATGGATACAAATGAAGGAGGATATGACAATATGCCTTGGGGATATCTTGCAAGCTGGCTAGGTCCCGTATTTGAAAATGATGATTTGTTTGATGACAAATCCACATTATCTCCTATATTAAACAGTATAATGCACGTTCAAAATATCAAGTTTTTAAAGCGCAATTCCTATACTGACAACGATGAAATCAAAATGGCAATATTGAATTATGGTGCTGTTGGAACAGGATTTTATTATAATTATTCTTATTTAAACTATGAAACCAATGCTTATTACTGCTGGTATAACACTGCTGGAAACCATGCAGTGACAATCGTGGGATGGGACGATACCTACTCAAGATATAATTTTAGATATGGCAACACTATCCAGGGCGACGGGGCATGGATTGTTAAAAACAGCTGGGATTCATCCTGGGGAAATAATGGATATTTCTATGTATCTTATTATGATGTGAATTTTGCAAAGCCTGAAGAGGAAGCTACAGCTTATACATTCATTTTAAATGATACTATCCGTTTTGATAAGAATTACCAGTATGATATTGGAGGAATGACTGATTACTTTTTCAACACTACATCAAATGCATTATACAAGAATAAATTCATATCAACTTCTGATGAATATTTGGCAGCCATTTCAACATACTTTTATGAAACAACCAATTGGACAGCAACTGTTTTGGTTAATAATCAAATAGAAGATGTTTTATCTGGAATTTCAACTGCAGGATATTATACGTTCAATCTGAATAAATTTACTCCAATTAAAAGTGGAGATGTCATTGAGGTTATATTCAATATAACCTCTTCAGGTGATGTGGGAGTTCCAATATCTGAAATATATTCATTAAATAAATTGGTTTATGCACCTGGCGTTTCTTATGTGTGCTGGGACAATAAAAATTGGTTGGATTTATATAATTTAACTGGAACATACGCAACTCACAGTTATTATTCCAGTGTGGCTTGTATTAAGGCATTCACATATTCAAATCCTATCAATACATTTACAAATCTAAGCATTGATTATAAGGAAGAGGGATTGTCCAATATTTCAGCTATGATTTATGACGAATTTGGAAATTCTGTAAAATATGGTAATGTCACTTTCAATATAAATGGTGAAAAGCAAATCGTAAATGTGTTGGCCGGTAAAGCAAGCTTGTCATATTCATTTAATAAAAAAACCAATTCAATATCCGTTTCATTTGATGCAGTGGGTTATAATTCATCTTCAAACATTACATCATGCATTCTCCCAAATATTTATATTGAATGGGCATTAAACATTACCCAAGTTTTCAATAATGTAAATATTACGGTAACTGCAGGTAAACTGCTCAATGAAAGTGTAATTATGAATATCAATGGTGAAAACATTCCATTCAATTTAACCAATGGAAAAAACACATTAACATTGAATAATTTAACCAATGATGTGTATAGTGTTCATGTTTCACTTCCGGATGATTCCTATTATATAGCTGATATTTTAACAGATGAATTCGTAATTGATATGACTAAGACAAAAATAATCTCCAATAATATAAATATGACTGATGAAGGGGCATTTGCATTCAATATAACTCTATTGTCTGAGAACAGTTATTCAATTGCCAACAGGAAAATCATTTTCAAAGTTAACAATTCCACATATGTGAACACAACCGATGATAAAGGTCAGGCAATTGCATATATTAAACTTGATAAGGGAGTCTATGATATTGTTTCATCATTTATGGGGGACAATAATTACTTCGCTTCAAATGCAACAAGCACAATAAAAGTTAAGGGAAAAATATGGATTAATTCCAATGTAAATGTCTGCAGCAACATTGCTTTCATCAATATTTATGGATCAAATCACATAAATGAAACATTTACGGTTCAGGTTAACGACAAACAGTATAGTGTAACTTCAAAAGATGGAATTGCCACCTTGAAATTAGATAATTTGACCAATGATATTTATAATGTTAAAATATCTTTAAATCAAAGTGAATACGATTTTAATGAAGCTGAATCTCAATTCACAATAGACATTGACATTCCTGCAGAAATTAAAAGCAGCATTAACATGTCCGGTGATGATGCAATTATCAATATTGAAATTGGAGATGCCAACGGCAATGCATACGTAATTGTTGATGGCAGCTCTAATGTTGTTGGTCTTGTCGAGGGGAAGGCAAACTGCACAATTAAAAACATATCTCCTGGCAATCATTCTTTAGTAATAATATATGGAAGCAATAATTTGAAATCAGAAATATTCAATGTTTCTAAAAAGGAATCAAGTATTGAATTAAGTTTCAATAATACTAAAACTGGTGAAAAAGCTGCAATCTGTGTCAATGTCACATCAAACGCTACAGGAATAGTTTTAATAGACATAAATGGAACTTCATATGCAGTTAATTTATCTAAAACCAATATTTTGGATTTAATTTTCGATTCTATTGGTAATTATTCAATAAATGCTACATATTGTGGTGATGATAACTATGAACCGTCAAAATCAATCGGCTATCAGCTCATGGTATCTGATAAGAAAATGGCTAATATTTCCATTGATGTTCCTGATGATATAAACGTTGGAGATGAAATTCTGATAGGTCTTGTCTCTGATAGCAATGCCGAGTTAACTGTTATTATTAACGGGGAAGTGCAGAACATAATTTATACAAATGATTCATCGGATTTATCTTTAAGTGATGTTATCAAGAGAACTAATGGCAAAATTAAATATGTTCCTTTAAAAGGAGGAATTTATAATATTACTGTATTTGCCGGTGAAAATGAAGAGTATAAATGTGAAACTGTAACAAAATTATTTGAAGCATCTAAAAAAGATGCTGTTTTAGATATCACTCCAATTACTGATGCTAAAATCTATGATAAGGTAACTATTGCTGTTGTAAATGAAACGGACAGTACGTTAACAATTAAAGTCAACGGCGAAGAAGTATCTGGTGAATATGAAATCACTAAAGTTGGAACTTACACTGTAACTGTTGAAAGTGCCGCAACCGATGCTTACAACGCAGGATTTGCAACATACGCCTTTGAAGTTGCAGGATCTGCAAACATTACTATTGTCATCGATGGTGTTGAATACACAATTCCTGATGTAAATGGCACTGCTGTTGTAACTACAAATAAAACCGTTGAAAGCAAATTCACTGACATAGTTGCTTATGGTGACTTAACCATTACTGCTACATTAGTAGACTCCTTAGGAAATGTTATTCCTAATGCAACCATCGTTTACTCTGTTGGAAACCTAACCAACACTACTGTAACCGATGATAATGGTGCATTCACTATTAAAGGTGTTAACAATGAACAAATTGTAATCGGATATGAAGGTAATGGTGCAGTTCTCGGAACCAACACAAGCATGATATTCAAAGACATTGAACCTGCCGTTCAAACACCAATTGAATCCAGATTCAACATTACTGGTAATTCCATAACCATTAACGGTTATGCTGTTGATACTAAAGCAGGTGAAAAAGGTATGCTTTATTCAACTGAATTACTAGACATTAACGGCAATCCAATTGCTAATGTTCCTGTACAATTCGCTGTAAACAATAAGATTTACAACAGAACAACTCTGGCAAACGGTAGTTTCGAACCATACCACTTAGACATGGTTAGAGCAGGAAGATTCACTCTCGCTTTATCATTCGGTGGAAACGAAAACTACACAAGTACTTTCGCTGTTGCATGTATTGACTTAGCTAAAAAACCATTAACAATCAAAGCAAGTGCAAAAACCTACAAAGCTAGTGCAAAAACCAAAAAATACACAATAACATTGTCCACAATTGTTGGTTCTTCACTAGACGGTAAAGCACACCTCAAATCTGGTTTAAAAGTAACACTTACCATTAATGGTAAAGATTACAACGCTAAAATCAATGCAAAAGGTCAAGCAACATTTAACCTTAAACTAACCAAAAAAGGTAAATACACTGCTAAGATCACAACAAAAGAAGACAGTACTTATAAAACAACCACAAAATCCGTAAAAATAACAATCAAATAGTGAGATTAACTTCTCACTAACTTTTTTTCTTTTTTTTTAATATATTTTGATAAATTATTAAGGATAATTTTATTAACTATTTTTTACATAAATTCTTATACCTTTTAGTAATTATTAGTATAATTGCTTTGGGAGTATTTATCTCAAAGGAGGTGATAGGTATAAGATATGGTGTGAAATTATTCACTTTATTAATGATTATCTGTTTTATAGTTTCACTTTCCTGTGTTTCAGCAGTTGATTCGAATGAAACTAACTCAACTGGACACTTGTCTATGGAGGATGTTTCTCTTGTAAGTGTAGATGAAGAAGTTCCGGATGAGCCTGATTTGTTTGTAAATGATACAATTTATATTGATTCAGATAATATTGATGATTATTTCACGAATGGTGTTTTAAGCTCAAGATTTAGTGATAAAACTTTGATTTTTAATCAGAATTTTGAAAATCTTGGTAAATTAAGTATTCATGCTAATAATGTTACAATTAAAGGTTTTGGATATAATTTAAAGAACACTGTATTTCAAGTTGATGCTCGAGATGTTACATTGTCAGATTTGAATTTGGAATTGGATAGTGCATTCCCTAACAATGACGGTGCAGCTATTGAAATCTTTTCCGATAATGTTTATTTAAATAATGTAAATGTTAATTATATTGTTCCAAAAAATGTGGGAGCGTATGGAATTTATGCAATAAGCGGTTCTGAAAATCCTTTAAGGAATTTGAAGATAAAAAATTCTTTTGTCAATTTTGAGGGACATAATGATGATGTTAACGTTTATAACTGTGCTGTGAAATTAGTGAATTGTAAAGATTCAATAATTGAAAATAACACTTTTATTTCTGCATTGCCTCTGAAAGATATTATTTTTGGAGCTGATGGTGCTGAGCTTGCATCAGATTTGGTATTGACAGTGGGTATAGAAGGTTGTAACAACATATCTTTTATAGGAAATCATCTGTTTTCTGAGGTTAACAAAAGACCTGAGAACTTATATCCTTCTCTTGATTGTATGTTAATCAGTAAATCGGATAATTCATTAATATGCAATAATTCCATATTCATGACAGACTTTTTAACATATCCTGGTATTGATAATTATCTTTATGGGCTGGACATTTATAATCTGAATAATATTACCGTATGCCACAATAATATTTCAATTATAACTACTGGTGGAAAACTGGCTGCTGGTACAGCTTATCCAATTCAGATAACCGGTCCGATTTCAGAGGTTAATATCACAAAAAATGATCTGTATTCATTTTCCAATGGTCCAAATATAGGGATTTATTCACAAAATTTCTATGGTGTGACTTCCTTGTCCATTACAGAAAATAAAATTAATGTTACAGGACTTGCAGGAACTCACGAATGGGCATTGGTTGCAGGAATTGAATCTCAGGATACCTGTTCAACAATTTTAAACAATATTATTGAGGTTCACAGTGTTGGGGACGTTTCAATTGATGACAATATTTATGGTATCAGTTACCGTCAATCAACAAGTGGAGACCATCAATATGATATTGAAAACAATACAGTATTCAGTGATGGATTTTATGCGGTTAATCTTTTGACTTCCGTTAATTCAAAGGTTCTTAACAATTTATTAGTTTCATATAATTCAAAAGTGAATTCAGGTAGTGGTGGATTCAAATATTGGGATATAAATTCACATAGAGGTTTGGAATTCTATAATAATCAGATAATGAGAGCATTTGATTACTTTGCATTAAATAATAACAATATTGATAATGGGGATAATACTGATTATTCCACTCCGAAAAATGACAAAGGCATCAAAAATGATATCGAGGGTTCTAAACTTTCAAGTGAAGATAAAGATAGCAAATATTCATTCAATCCTTTGATTCCTGGAAATTCAAAGGATTATGGAACAAACGATCAAACACAAACTGGTGATGATAAACAAGACGATGATTCTTCTTCAGATAATAATGGGGGAAATTCCAATCAGGGAAGCAGTTCTGGAAATTCCACTAAAAGGGATGCAATGTCCTTAAAAGAATTCCTGATTAATTTCATCAATTCAAATACTGATGGTGGAAATGTAAACACTACTTCCTATAACGGTCAGCAAAACGTTAATGTACAGTCAAATCAAAGTGATGCAACCCCATCTGCTGAAGGTGCAGAAAGTGCAGCAAGTCAATCAAAATCATCAATGAGTTCGGATTCTTCAGCTGCAGGAGAGTCTGAGAGTGTCAGTAAAAAGGCTTATGAAATTGATGAGAAATATGAAGAGAAATTCATTCCATCAATATTCTTTATCATACCTGTGTTGATTCTGTTGTTTATTGGAATTAGACGCAAAAAATCAAATCTTGATTAAAATTAGTTGGTTCAACTAATTCTCTTTTTTTTTATTTTTTTGTAATTATACTAGATAATTTTAAATATTCTTTTTTTCATAACTAATTATATCATAGACAAATGATATTTTTTAAAGTATAATTAAAATTAATTGAGGTATTAAATTTGAAATTAAATAAAATAATATTTATATTGTTTATTTCATTGATGCTTTTATCACTATCCTTTGTCAGTGCTGAAGATGTCATTTCAACAGATTCTGATGTGGGTATCAGTAATGATTTGACTGATGTCGATATTATGGGCGTTAATGAAGATAATGCAATATATGTTGATATAAATGGAATTGATTTGAATAGTGGAACTGAAAAATCCCAAGTCAAGACAATAAAAAAGGCAATTGATCTTTCAGATGATAATGATACAATATATTTGTCTGACGGTGTGTTTTATGGAAATTTAAATAGTAAACTGAACATATCAAAATCCTTGACTTTTGTCGGCGGTGAAAACACACAAATTGACGGATTGGGTGAAAATTATCTTTTTGAAATAAGTGATAATGTCACTGTCACTTTCAAAAATATAAAATTTATCAATGCATATAAGGCTCCCGAATCATATTCCGTTTCATATAACAGTAATGTATATGGTGCAGTGTTGGACATTAAGAATGCTAAAGTGACAATTGAGAATTGTTCATTTGTAAATAATGTTATAACCTACGGTTCAAGGGATAATTATGTTTATGGCGGTGCAATAAGTAATTTTGGTGATTT
Organism: uncultured Methanobrevibacter sp.; assembly: GCA_964596915.1. Lineage (GTDB taxonomy): Archaea > Methanobacteriota > Methanobacteria > Methanobacteriales > Methanobacteriaceae > Methanocatella. The sequence goes on along the minus strand of CAZQWN010000047.1, from coordinate 5,292 downwards.
GACAATTATCAATTCTTATTTCAACAATAACACTGCTTTATCCACTTTAGGACTATTCTCTTATGGTGGAAGCATATACAATAAAGGCAAATTAAACATTCAAAATTCCACATTTTTAAAGTCATACAGTGTTGATTTCGGATACGGAGCCACAATTGCCAATGACGGTAAAGTAATAATGCAAAACTCCATTATATCTGAAGCCAAAGCACTCCATGAAACCAAAGGGTCAGCAATTTATAACACTGGAGACTTTAAGCTATACAATTCAATAGTTGAAAATAACTACATTGAAAGGTCTAACTTCAACTATATTTACGGAGTAATCTACAATTCCGGAAACTTGACTGCTGCAGGTTGTATTTTCAAAAACAATACTGGTTACTATGAAGCTCCAATGCCTGCTTATAAAGGTTCTCCTAACATATATAACAGCGGACTTTTGAACTTGACTTACAATGCATTTATAGACAATGCTCCTTTTGACGGAATAAACAAAGATATTTTCTTCAATGGGGGAGATATAATTTCACTTGATAATAACTGGTGGAATACAAATGAAAATCCATATGAAACAGATTCAATCAATGTGGATAGAATTAATTCATGGTTGATTCTCAATTTAACTCCTTCCTATTCAAAATTGAATGTTTCAGATTCAATATTGCTTGAAGTGTCATGGACAAACAACATTAATTCTCTACCTCAAACAAATTTAATCCCAATATTTAATGTTACATTTAAAACTGAAGTCAATGGAAATCAGATTATCTCAAAAAAACAGTTAATTAACGGAAATGCTAACTTTGAATTTAATTATACTCAAAATAAGGGATCTTATGAAGTAAATGCAAGTCTGGAATCATTCAGTCAAAAAGCATTGGTTGATGTCGGAAAGGTATTGACCTACATAAACTATGATGTTGACGATAATGTCACCTATTTGGAGAATGTGACAGTAAATGTGGAAGTAATCAGCGCTGACGGATCCATTCCTACAGGTGTCGTGTTACTGGACATTGGGGATGAAACATACACTGTCAATTTGGTTAACGGTAAGGGAAGCTACGCAATTTCAGAGCTAACTCCTCAAAAATATACTTTGAACATGGCTTATGAAGGAAGCGAAAACCATTTCAAGGCATTCAACCAGACTGACGTAAACATCAAAAAAATGGATGTTGAACTAGCAATAAATATTCCCGAAATCAAGGTAGGTCAGAAAGGTCAGGCAATCGTGACATTATCTCCTAAAGGAGTACAGGGTCAGGCCATATTGTTTGTTGACGGTGTGAGAAAAAAAATTGTCTATCTCTACAATGGTAACACTACAATTTCCATGAACAATTTTGCCGAAGGGGAATACAACATCTCCCTGGAATTTGTGGAAAACACATTTTACAATTCAGCTAAAATCAGCGGAATATTAAATGTTACAAGATATGACTCTGCAATAAACATTTCTGCAGAAGACATTAAGGTCGGGCAAAATGCAACAATAACAGTTAAAGTCAGTCCGGATTCCTTAAGGGGCGAAGCGACATTAATTATCAATGGCATTGAAAATACAATATTCATTGATGATACAATTACAAACGTTACCCTGACTAATCTTGAAGCAGGCAGCTACAATGTCACATTAATCTTTGATGGAGACTTAAGATATTACTCAGTAAACGTTTCAACTTCATTTAAAGTATTAAAAACTCCAACCACTTTAACAGTGGATATTGTTCAGGATGATAAGAATTTAAACGGTACAATTAAAGTAAAATTAAATTCAACAGAATGCAGCGGTACTGTAGGAGTTTACGTTAACTATAATTTCTACACATTAAATGTGACTGATGGTGAAGCGGAATTTGATGTAAAGTTCGATAAGGGAACAAACTATATTTTTGCATTTTATGAAGGAGACAGGTACTTTGATGACGCCACATGGAACACCACTTTAGGTGTTGCTGATGAATTCGTATTCATAGGTGAAAACTCAACAGGCTTTGCAGGTAATGACTTCAATTATTCAGTAAGATTGATTGAGATTAACGGTATTCCAATGCCTGGAAGAACTGTAACAATAGAATTCAATGACAAAAAGTACAATGTCACAACAAATGATAAAGGTTATGCTTTCTTCAAACTGAATTTGGCTGAAGGAAACTATTCTATTTCCGCAAATTATAAAAACGCAACAATATTCAATAATTTGCAAGTAAAGAAAGTTGATTTCAATTTGACTGCAAACAGCATTTCATATGGTGAAACAGAAATAATTAAAGCGGTCTTTGAAGACGATGTAAATGGTAACGTAACATTCATCATAGGAGATGTGATGACTGTATGTGTTGAAATCATTAACAGAACAGCTATCTATAATTCAACAAGCCTTGATGTTGGAAATTACACAGTAACCGCAGTATATTACAATATAACTCATGATGCCAATTTCATTGTTTCAAAATCCGATTTGAAATGGCAAATCAATGTAAATCCTGCAACCCCTTATGTTGATGAGATAATAAACGTCACAAATCTGACAGGTGCATCAGGTGAAATCATATTCATCTTCAACAATGAGGAATATGATGTTGCTATTAAAAACAATGAAGCCCTACTGAACTTAAGCAAATTAAATGAGGGAAGCTATTCAATCACAGTCAAATATAATGGGGATAACAATTATTTGCCTACAAATAAAACCGTGAACTTCTATGTTAAGGAGTTTGCATCAGATTTGACTTTACATATAAACGATGCGTCTTATGCAAGTGACCTGATAGCTGTAGCCATCCTTAATGATGATGCAACAGGTATCGTCAGATTCACTGTTTCAAATATCACAAAGGAAATTACTATTGCTGATGGTAAAGCAATCTGGAACTTTACAGGTCTTGACGTTGGAAACTACACATTAACAGCTAACTATCTGGGAAATGATTATTACATTGAATCTGAAAATGAAACCTCATTCAGCGTATTTAAAGCAAATTCAACTATTAATCTATATGTAAAAGAAGTTTCATTAGGTGAAAATATCAGAATATATGCTGATTTAAGTCCAAATGCTACTGGAAGCGTGTCATTCAGTATGATCGGTTATTTCTCACCAAGAAACAAGCCTATTTCAAATTCCCTTTCAACATGGTACATTGCTCCATTGAATACTGGAGAGTACATTGTCATTGCAAGGTATGCTGGAGATAAAAATTACTATGCTTCAAATACAACATTCATTTTAAATGTTTCTCAGCGCAAAACAATTTTGGATGTAGAACTTAATGATGCGGGGATGAATGATAGGGTAATCTGTAAGGTAAGTATGAAAACCAAGGACGGTTTTGCTTTAACGGATACAGTCACTTTAAGAATAGGTAGCAACGTCTATGATATTGAAGTTACTGATGGTAGCGGCTCACTTGTTTTAGGTAAGCTTGATGTAGGCAATTATGACTACACAGTTGAGTATGTAGGATCTGAAAACTTCACTGAAGCCAGTTATGAGGGAAGCTTTAAGGTTGTAGATGACTTGCTTTTAGTGAATCTGACCTGCAATAACCTGACCAAATATTATGGTGGCAGTGACAAGCTAGTTATATCTCTTAAAAACTCCAACGGAAATCCATTTGCATCCCAGATTATTACTGTGAAAATTGCATCTAAGAAATATACCTTAGTTACAGATTCAAAAGGTGAAGCATCATTTGATGTTGATTTAAATCCGGGAAGCTATGATGCATCAGTAATCTTTGAAGAAACATCCAAATACAAATCAGCATCCAAAAATGTTACAATCAATGTATTATCCACTGTTGAAGGTATTGACGTAGTCAAATTATATGGTAGTGGCACCCAATACTTTGCAGTATTTGTTGATTCAAATGGAAATGCTTTGGGAAACACTGAAGTGACATTCAAAATTTCTGGAAATTCATATAAGCTTAAAACAATGCCTAACGGTGTTGCAAAAATAAACGTTAACTTTAAAGTTGGAACTTATGTGATATCAACAGTCAATCCGGTAACCGACCAGAAGCTGTCCAACAAAATCACTATTTATTACTACATTGAAGGAAAAGACTCCTCAAATAATTACGGTACAAAAACCAATTATAAGGTACGTATCTATTCCGCATATCAAAAACCTGTAGGTGCCGGAAAGGTTGTTAAATTCAAAGTCAACGGAAAAACATACAGTGTCAAGACAGACAAGAACGGTTATGCAAAATTGGCTATTAAATTGTTTCCAAAAAAATACACTGTAACAGTCACTTATTCCAAATACAAGATATCCAATAAGATTACAGTAAAATGCCTATTGTCCGCTAAAGACATTACCAAGAAAAAATCAAAGACAACCAAATTCCAGGCAAAACTGATTAACAGTAAGGGCAAGGTTCAGAAAGGTAAAAAGATTACTTTCAAAATTGACGGCAAAAAATACACTGCAATAACCAATAAGAAAGGAATAGCTACTATTACTATCAAAACCACTTTAAAAGTGGGTAAACATAAAATCTATTCCTCATTTGGAAATAACAAGATAACAAATACAATATCTATCACTAAATAGAAGTTTTTTCTAAAACTTATTTATCTTATTTTTTTCATGCATGTGTCTGTATAACCTTTGATTGTTTTTTCTTCAGACTTTTAATATTTTAAAATTTGCTTTAATTATTGTTGCATATATTTCATGTAATTGTTAAATTATTAATCATTATTTTAAGCATTCGCTCATCAAAAATTTTATTAATTTTTGAATCAAAGTATAATCATGATTTTCAAAATTCTAGCAAAGGGTCATGAGAATGTAAGCTCAATGCATAAGTCAACATTTGAGATAACAAAAGATTCAGATTTGACTCCCAGCGGAGATTGCATTGTTGGAGTTGATATGGATAAGACCTTGCTTGACTTTCCTCAAGAATTTAAGGAAAAGATTGCAGATTCCAACACCAAAATAATCGTTGAACTTAAGACTGAAAATGGCTGTGATGTAATCGTCGGATATGGTCATGAGGACCTGACATTGACACATCCAACGGACATTGTTGTTAGAAAAAGCGATTTCACATGTTCAAGAACATTGATGATAAATGCAGATAAGGCTGCACGTGATCTTGACAGTGACCTGATTTGTGATTTAAAAAATGGAAAAATCATGGAAGTTACCATTAAATCATGTGAAAAATAGATAAATTTATATAAGTTGAAAAATATACTTTTTTATAACTACTTTTGTTTTATGCGGGGGTGGTCGAGCGGTCAAAGGCGCTAGGTTGAGGGCCTAGT
>CAZQWN010000046.1:0-13684 GCA_964596915.1 uncultured Methanobrevibacter sp. | reverse complement strand
AACTAAAAATAAAAATTTAGTAATTAATGAAATAATTCTAGAGAACTAGACAATAATAAATTGGTCAGTATAGTATATAAATGTTTTTAAAAATAGGTCAAAAATGAAAAATAATCAAAACAAGAATAAAAATAAAAAATCTAAAAAGTGTAAAAGAGATAGTAAAAAATTACTATCTACATTAAACAGCAAATCTATTTGATTGCTAATTTGATGTCTTCAGCTTTTACAGTTTTTCTACCAGCGTGACGAGCAAATCCTACAGCTTTTGCTGCAATTTCATTACCGCAGTCTTCGATAGCTTCGGTTAATGCGATTTTTGCATCATCACTTACTCTTTGTGCACCAGCATTTTTTAAGATTCTTCCTACAGGAGCAATTGGTAATTCACTCATTATTTCACCTCATTATTTTGTTAATAATTAATTTTAATTTGCTTATATATAAATATATTGGTTTAATAAGGTCAATTTTTAAAAATTTCATCATTAAAAAGCAAATTATTTTAACATACAAGGTGCAAGTATTATCTTAGAAAATGTTTTTCATACATAACCGTAAATAAAAAATGTGTAATGTAAAATGAAAAGAATTAAAAATAAAAAGCAATATTGTAAAATAAAAATAAGATTGTATTGAAATCTTATTTATTCATCAAAATTTTTCTTAAAGTGTCTATATCTGCATCTACCTGTGTAGGTTGAGTGCATGCATCAATAGCAGTGTTAGGATCTTTAAGTAAATGTCCGGTGACAACACAGGTAATTGTTTCTCCTTTATCAACTACACCTTCATCAACAAGTTTTTTAAGACCTGCAATGGAAGCAGCTGAAGCAGGTTCAACACCAATTCCTTCAGTTCTTGCAAGTAACTTCTGAGCATCAAGAATTTCATCATCAGTTACAGTTTCAGAATAACCATCTGAATCATAAATTGCATTTAATGCCTTGATATCACTTACCGGAGCGCCAATACGAATTGCAGTAGCGATAGTTTCCGGATTTTCAACAGGAACTACTCTTTTGTCACCTTTTTTAAATGCATTGGTAACGGGACATGCCCCTTCCGCCTGAATACCGGTCATCATTGGTAAATCTGTAATAAATCCTGCATCATAGAACTCTTTAACACCTTTCCAAATAGCTGAAATATTTCCAGCATTTCCAACAGGCAAAATTATTCTGTCAGGAGCTTGCCATCCTAAATCACGAACAATTTCATATCCAATAGTTTTTTGTCCTTCTAACCTGTAAGGGTTGATTGAATTTAATAAATAAAGATGTTTTTCCAATGCAAGTGCAGTCATTGCTTCAAGTGCTTCATCAAAGTTACCGTTAATGGACATTACTTCAGCACCATGGAACATAGCCTGAGCCAATTTGCCCAATGCAACTTTGCCTGAAGGTAAAAATACAATGCATCTTAATCCTGCACGAGCAGCATAAGCTGATAGGGAAGCTGAAGTGTTACCAGTAGAAGCACATCCAACAGTACTAACTCCCAATTCCATAGCTTTGGTCATTCCAACAGTCATGCCTCTATCTTTAAAACTGCCAGTGGGATTGGAACCTTCCACTTTAACATAGAGGTTAACTCCTAATTCTTCACCCAATTTGTCACATTTACAGAAAGGAGTTCCACCTTCATCAAGAGAAACAATTTTTTTCTCATCTACAGGAATACATTCCTTAAATTTCCATAAATTATCTTTTCTACCGTCAAAACTATCTTTAGAAACATCAATTTCATTGACGAGTTCAAGTACAGACCCACATTTTTCACAAGTGTAGATTACTTCATCGTCATCATATTCTTGTCCACATGAAACACATCTAATCATAAAATCACACTATATTATTTTTTTAAAATTTGTATTATATAAAAGTTTAACTTAAAATTGAAACAATTGATTTGGCTATTGGAAATGTCAGATAAACTTCAACAAAACCGGCAATTACCATTAAAACACAAGCAATAGCAAGCAGAATTATAGATTGTTTTAGCTTTTTGGAACTTGCGTTAAATGAATGAGATAAGCAGGCTTTTAAAGAATCATCATCTTCATTCCACAAAGTTTTCAAGAATTTATACATGAAATTGAATAAAACCAGACCACTGGAACATGCCAGAATACATGATGAAAATTCAAAAATTCCATGAGGAATTATTAAAAGCAAAGTAAACAGCAAATCATCTGAGGTAGCCACATAATAACCAGCAAAAAATCCATTAAAAGCCAATATTACTGCTGAAAAGCAAAACAATAACCCGTAAATGAACATCTGAAATACTATTTTAATGTTGTTGAAAAATATATCAGCGAATGTTAATTTAATAACACCCGTCTGAACCTTTTGAGTCAAATCCTCAACCACAGGGTTTAGATAATGGTAAAGCTGAGGTTCTAAAATGTAGCCTAAAATTAGAGAAATGAAAAGTATAGCCATTGAAACAATAACAGCTAACTTATTTTCACTAAAAGCCGATTTAATTTCATTAATCATTATATCAATGTTTTGGCAATTTCACGAGATTCAACCTGTTTTTCATGCAAATCATCGAAAAACTCTTCCATTAACTCGGCTGTCCGGACTTTACAATCCCCACAACGCAAGGTTCCATTCAAACATTCTGTTCTGACTTTTTTAAGCTCTTCGTCATCATCAATTAAATGGTAAAGCAGCATTTCATAAATAACGCACTTATCAACTTCCCCACCTAATTCTTGCTGTTCTTTCAGGCTTTCTCTTCCACCGGTTTTAGCTGATTTTACTTTTTTAACAGCCTCTTTTGTATCATCATTTAGATAAATTGCAGTATTCGGTTTGGAACTGCTCATTTTATCTCCGGTCAATCCAGTCAAAAATCTGTGATATGTTGAAGCGGGAGTTAAAAATCCTAGTTCTTCATGAAGTTTTTGAGCAATGTCTCTTGTTAATCTAATATGAGGATCCTGATCTATACCTACCGGTACAACAACCTTTTTCGGACCTCCAAATTCTTCGATTTGTGGAAGCAAAATGTCGGCAACCTGAACAAGAGGTGCTTGAATATGAGCAATATTGGTTGAAGGAGTGAAACCATAAATTGCCTTTAATTGATTAAAGTTAGTTTTACTAGCTGCTTTAAACGCTAAATCTTGTAGCAATTTATTTTGAGATTGAAGATAAACATTTACATCATCCTTTTCAAGGTCAAGCCCTAAAGCTATCCAGTTGGTTAAATACTCATCAACTGCAATTTGACGGCCCTTTTCAAAACTCATTCCACGAGCGGCATATGATTCCAAATCAGCAATCGGCAATGACAGCATTGCACCATTTTCCTGATACCATTTGAGCTGGTCCACAACCATTTTATGACCAATATGCATCTGACCACTTGGCATCATACCAGTTACAACTGCAAAATCTTTATTTTGGTTGATTAAATTATTTATCTCATTAAATTCCCTATGGCCAAAAATTACTCCTCTTTTCATAAGTATTTGAGGATTCTTAATCTCATCAATAATATCTGAAACATTACCTATTCCAAACTGATTAACTAACTTATCATAATCCAGGCTAAATGATGCCCATGGGTCAATTAAGTTTTCCACATTATCACTCTCACATACATCAAATTAAAAATATCTTCAATATTTATAACATCCAATAAATAATCCTATAAAAATATAATTCATTTCTTTAATTTAAATTAAGGTCTTGTCCATTCAATATTGTAGTAAGTAATATCAAAATCATCATCCACAATAGCTAAAAGAAGTTTTTTATTTACACCATGTGAAACTCTAACATAACTTGCAAAATCAAGTGCATCAACATCATAATTTTCAAAAATAATTTTAACCAAATAATCCGAGTGCCCCTGACCCGGAGATCTTCCCCGGTCATATAATCTAAATTCAGAACCGTATTTAAATCCTGTTTTAATAATATATCCTCTCTCCTTTAAATCACGATAAACAATATATTTGGCATAATTATCCTGTTCTTTTAAAATATCAATCAGATACCCTATGCTGCACTCAACATCATCCTCATAAATATTTAAACGTCCTTTTTCTAACAAATAACATGCTTCCATCAAAGAAAGATTAAGGCAATCTGCTTCTATCTTACCGAATTTACTTTTTTCATGTAAGGCAATCGGCCTTTTACTGCCTTCCTCAATTTTAATAGATACAATTTCATTAGATAAAATTCCACGCATTAAAACACCAAAAAAGAAATAAATTATATTTAATGCTATTAAGTTTGAAATAAATATTATATAAAATTTGTGAAAAAAAGAAAAGAAAAGTTAAACTTTAATAAAAATATTATTAGCCATTTCTAATGGAATTTCCAACTCCTTATCATCAATAGTAACGAGGAAATAGTTGCTTAATCTATTTTCATTGAACTGAAAACTTAAATGTGAACCAATTTTAATGTTCAAATCAGCGATATCATCCAATAGCTCCGAATTTCCACGAATAAATGAAATAACACCTTCAGTATTGGAAGTTAACTCAGATATGGACAACAGGTTAAATTGCCTATATATAATTTGATCAAAATCTGTTTGGGAACTGCATTCCTGGCAATTTTTAAAATCAAAATTACACGCAGGGATAATATGGTCGTCAGGACATAAATCAGGATTATTCAACATATTACATAAAGCTCTTTCAGCCTCATCAGACAATGTGTGTTCCATCTCACAAGCCTGATCATGGACATTTTCTTCTTTAATTTTTAAAACATCAGTTAAAAATTTCTCTAAAATCCTATGCTTACGAGTAATTTTTTGAGCAATTTTCATACCTTCATCAGTTAATGTAGCACCTTTATATGGAGTATAACCAATATAACCTAAGGATTCTAATTTTTTAAGCATTTGTGTTACACTACCCGGAGCAATGCCCAGCTCTTTTGACAACATTGTTGTTGAAACTTGTTCTCCATTACTGCCGTTACGATAGAGAACCTCCAAATATTCCTCAATATTTTCACTTATCTTATCCTCAGCCATGAGATTCACCTGAATTTATTATTATGTTCTTTTTTGTAATTAAGAATATAAAAAAGTTTTGGTATGCCTAAATTATTCTTAGAAAAAATAATCTAAAAATAAGAATTCTAATAATTATTATGCTTTAACAAGCATATAAATGTTTTTAAAAAAGAAAATAAAAAAAGGAAGTTATTAGAATGAAATTCCTGAATAAATTCCTTTAAGAGTGAATGAATTTGTATTCCAATTAACTACATTTCCAAATGAGTTTCTAGAACTAGTTGCATCAGCAACATACCATTTACCGTCAACTAATATTTGAGCCCATACGTGACCGTATGTGCTTCCACTTGATGTGAAATAACAGGTACCGTGAACATATCTTGCAGCAAGACCTGCAGTTCTAGCCATTGCAATAAGCAAATGTGTTTGATCCACACAGTTTCCGGTTTTAGCGGACAATGTTCCAGCAGCACCATATTTGGTATCATAGTAGAAACTGTAAGATACTTTATCCCTTACATAGTTGTAAATGGCAACTGCCTTTTCATAATCAGAAGTTAAACCACTAGTTATAGAGTTAACAACAGACTTAATAGCGCTATTGCCCACCTGACAATTAGTTGAGGATTTTAAATATGCAGTAAGGTCAGTGACCTTGTTTGCCTCATTTAAACCTGAACCTGTAGCGGTTGTAGATGAACTACTTGATCCATAGGTAACAACTACATAATTTGGCAAAGCTCCATTAGTATTGTAATAAGCCAATATACGTGAAAATGAATCAACCAGTTCGGAGTAAATGATTTTACCCAATGTAGAAGATGCATAGTTAGGAGCTAATTTATTTGTACTAATGAAATTTGCAACATTATTAGCTACAGTAATATAATTCTCTTTAGTTAATTGTTGAGAACTAATTGTGTCTCCATATGGAGATTCAGGAGCACTTACTCCACTGATATAACTAATATCATTAGAATTGGAATTTCCAATTTGGTAAATAGCTTTACTCATCAAATACAAGAATTCAGGTAAAGTGAATGTAATTCCACCAGCAGTAACTGTATTTGGAAGTTTACCGTTAGTTGAATAATATGTTTTCAAATTTGTAGCACCAGTTAAGATATTCTTTATTGAAATGGTCTTACTTGATGAAGTACTTGTATTTGAAGTTGAGCTTGAACTGGATTTTTTAATTTCACTAATTGTCACATAATTAGGTAACTGTGAATTGGTTTTATAATAAGCCACAATTCTAGAAAATGCATCAACTAAATTTTCATACTTGATATTTCCCAAAGTTGAAGTTGCATAGTTAGGAGCCTGTTTATTTGTAGAGATATAATTAGCCACCCTAGTTGCTAAATCAACATAATCATCTTTAACTAATTGGCCTTCAGAGTCACCGGCAGAATTTGACGGAGCTGAAGCAGACAATACTGAAACAGCTGAAGTTTTTCCAGCATTAATATTTACAATAGCCTGTGCCATCATATATAAGAATTGAGGAGTTGTATAACTTACCCCACCAACGCTAACTTTTGAAGGAACAGCACCTGTTGAGGATATTGTACTTTTCAAAGTAGCAGCTGCAGTCAAAATATTTGCCAAAGTTACAGATGTAGAACTAGAAGAACTAGAATCTGAAGAGCTGGATGAACTAGGAGTTACTTTACCAGTTAATGAATTGAAGTTAACCAAGTTAGTTACACCCCATCTGAATATCATTACACCTGTTGCCTTAGCAGTAACTGCTGTTTGAGCATCGTTGGTTATTTCAGTTGAAGATAATTTTGTAGCATCATCATCAGACTTATATCCCTGTAATCCTGCCCAAATTTCAGCACCTTTGGAGTTATCAATGAACCATTTGGTTGTAGTGGTAATCCATGAAGTGGATTTACCGTAGTTTCCTTTATAAATCATAGGGACAACTACATCCATATATGAACTGATTGCTGAAAGGTCCTGACCATAATAATATATATTGCTGGTTGTCTCAGGCATGACTGCACATGACACAATTAAATCTGAATTCAAAGCATGAAGAGCTTCCGCAGCTAATTTTGCAAATTGACTGATTGCTGCAGTACCTCCAGTGGTTTTATAAGCGGTACCTGGGTATCTCATATAATCAAAGTGAATACCTGCAATACCCTTAATGGCTGCATATTCTTTTGCCTCAGCGATTACCTGATTAAAGTATGCTGTATTAGGAGATCCGTTTTTAACAGGATTAATCCAACTACCATCATAGAATGTTTGCATCCAAATGTGAACATTAATTCCATATTTATTAGCTGAAGCAACCCAAGATTCAACAGCGGATTTACCCCATTTTTCGATAGCATAATAATTTAAGAATATATCAGAAGTTCCTTTAGATGCTAAACTACTTAAATCGGCAGATTTCATGTCTCCACCGAAAAGCCAGTATCCATAACCTGTTAAATCTTTAGTAGTTTTAACAATACTTACAGATTTACTATAACTACTAGGAGCATTATCGTTATCTCCTGATGCATCATATTTAAAAGCTGCAGTGTAATTTCCAGCCGCTAAGTTTAAATTGAATGTGGCATATCCGCTTGCAGAAGTAGTTGCAGAATATGTTTTACTATTGACTGTTAATTTAACAGTTTTACTAGCCAAACCTTTTCCGGCAGAGTCTTTTAATAATACTTTGAAAGTTTGTGAACCTGCATTGAAAGTTCCGCTAGTCCATGAAATAGAAGTAGCTGCTCTTTCCTTAACGGTTATTGTAGAAGATGCATTTTTTGCACTTAAAAATGAGTCTCCTTTAAAATTATATGTTATAGTATATTTGCCAACAGCCAATGAGATAGGTAAAGAAACTACTCCATTGCTATTAGTAGTTTTAGTATATGTATTTCCATTTAAAGTTAAAGTAACAGTTTTACTAGCTAATGGATAACTACCAGATGTCAAAGCAACTATAAATGAATTTCCAGCACCATTTCCAAAAGTAGTGCCACTTTTAACAGTGAATGTAGGTGTTTTACTTGGAAGGATAGTAACTTTACTTGTAGTACTTGATGCCTTATAAAATGCATTTCCATCAAATTTATATTTTACAGTATAAACACCATTAGCCAAATTAGGTAAAGTCAAATAAGCATAACCATTACTGTTAGTTTTAGAAGTATAAGTTTTACCGTTTACAGTAAATTTAATAATTTTACCAGAACCGGGTGCATAGCCTAAACCATTAAGTAAATTAACTTTAATCTTTTTAGTGCTAGTACTCTTAAGGAAAGTATAGTCACTAGCAGTTAATTTTGAAGTGGTTGAACTAACCACTTTTACAGTATTGGTTCTAGTTAAACCATCAGTATTATAGGATACTATCTTATAAGTACCTGTATTAAGATTAGTCATTGACAGACTAGCTACACCATTACTATTAGTTTTTACGGTATAAGTTTTACCATTAATCTTAAACTTAACATTTTTGTTAGCTAAAGCTTTTCCATTACTTTTTAAAAATGTTGCTGTAAATTTTTTAGCATCAGTATAAACCTTAGTAACATCACTGGCCTTGATTGTTGTTAAAACCTTGAAAGTGTTGGTTACGTTATAACCGGTCTTTGGATTAGTTGCAACAACTTTATAAGTTCCAGGTTTAAGATTAACTGCGAGGGAAGCAACACCTTTCGCATTAGTTTTTACAGTGCTTGTAACACCATTCAATACTATCCTAACATTGGTGTTAGCCAATACATTACCTTGAGCATCTGTAAAAGTTGCAGTGTATTTTGTGCTTCCTTTATAATATTTAGTAATATCACTTGATTTGATGGTATCTGCAAGGTTAACAGTAGAAGAAACATTACTAGAAGCACCATATACATCACTGGATGATACAGATAAACTAGTAACCCCATTTTCACCATCATCGTTATTAGAATACGTTACTGTTGATAAAGTATTTGAATTTTCAGATCCTAAAACTTCTTCACTTGATAGAGAAACTTTAGATGAATCATTATCAACATTTGAATCACTAGATACAGAAATTTCTGATGAATCAGCAGTTTTCTCCAATGGGACTGAAGCATCTGATGTGTCATCTACTAAGCTAGTAGCATATGAATCTGTAACATTTACTTCACTTGCACATACAGCGCTGAGAGAAAAAACAACAATAAGCGCTAAAAAAGCAGTGAGTAATAATTGTTTGTTCAAAATAATTTACCTCCATAACAATTTTTTAAACATTCCGTGAGTTTACATTCTCACTTCAACAATATTTATTACAAATATGTTATATAAACCTTTTTATTTAGAAAAAAAGATTATACTCAATTAATTTTTAAAAATAAGTTTAAAACTTTATGAAAATAAAAAATTAAGCAAAATTATACTTGAATATAGCTCTAAAAGAATTTAATCATATGAAATAAAAATTAAAGTTGCTTAACTATATTAAAATATAAACAGTAATTGTAGTGCTTATTATATAAAATAACATATGATTTAAACTTATAACAAGAAAAAACATAGATTTTGTTTAAGTTAGAATGAAAATCAAATAATATAATAGAGCATAATCAAAAATAAGAATAAAAAATAGGAAAAAAAATGTAAAAAATTTTTTATAATTTTACATCATTGGAGGCATTCCACCCATACCTCCCGCACCAGGCATTGGAGGCATACCGCTTGCATCGTTGCCGGACTCATCAGGTCCGGTGGAGTTCAATGCATTTCTTGCTGCAATCATATCATCTATACGTAAAATCATTTCAGAAGCTTCACCAGCAGATTGTAGTGCCTGAATTTTAACTCTTAGAGGTTCAATAACTCCAGCATCCTTCATATCCACTACTTCACCTGAAAATACGTTAATACCTACGAATTTAGATTCTTCGTGAGCAGCTTTCAAATCAGCAATTAAGTTGATGGTGTCCAAACCTGCATTTTCAATCAATGTTCTTGGGATAACTTCTAAAGCTTCAGCATATTTTAAGATAGCCAATTGCTCCCTTCCACTTACAGATTCTCCGTATTCTCTTAATTGCTTTACCAAATCAATTTCACAAGCTCCCCCACCAATGAGAACTTTACCTTCATCAATAGTAGCAGCAACTACTCCTAAAGCATCATCCAATGCTCTGGCGATTTGTTCTGTTACGTAACGGGTACTTCCCCTTAATACAATGGAAGAAGCTTTTGGATTTTCACATTCCTCAATGAAAGTCAGTTCATGGTCAAAGAGTTTGTCAAGATATACATGACCTGCAGTTCCTAATTTATCTCCGGTTAAATCTTCAATGTCAGATACAAGTTTTGCACCTGTAGCTTTTTCGATTCTTTCCATATCAGATTTCTTGACCCTTTTATAAGCCATGATTCCTGCTTTTTTCAGGTAGTGTTCAGCCATGTCATCAATACCTTTTTGACAGAACAATACATTTGCACCTGAATCGACAATTTTTTGAACCATGTCCTTAATCATCTGTTCTTCATTTTGCAAAAAGATTTCAAACTGTTCAGGACTTGTAATGTCGATTTTAGTATCAGTGTTAATATCCTTTAACTCAATAGGATATTTCATGATAGCAATTTTAGCGTTTTCCACATCTTTAGGCATGTTTTTGGAAACAGGAGCTTTATCAATAACAATACCTTCAGCTAAAAATGAATCTTCAACAGAATCTCCGGAAACTCTTTGAATATTAATATTGTCAATGTCAGATTTGCCGTCCTCTTCTATTCTTAAAGCTGCTTTAACAACAAGTTCAGCTAAATGTTCTTTTGCATAATCTGATCCTTTACCGCTCATAGCAGTGACTGCTACTTTTTTGAGAGTTTCTTCATCATCTGCATCAATTGCAATGCCGTTTAAAAGTTCAACCGCTTTTGCAGTAGCGTTTCTGAATCCTTTTACGACAACTGATGTAGAGATTCCATCGTCCAATAATTCTTCAGCCTTACTTAATAATTCACCTGCAATTACAACAACAGAAGTGGTTCCGTCTCCGACAATATCTTCTTGTTTTTTAGCTGTTTCTACAAGCATTCTGGCTGCAGGCTGGTTAATTTCCATTTCTCTCATGATAGTTGCACCGTCATTGGTGACAGTAACATCACCTAATGAGTTAACTAACATTTTATCCATACCTTTCGGACCCAAAGTGGTTCTTACAATACCGGCCAATACTTTAGCTGCAGTGATATTCATTCTTAAAGCATCTCTTTTTGAATATCTTTCGGTTCCTTCAGGAAGGATAAAAATTGGTTGATTTGCCATTTCATAATCACCTTTAAAATTTTTAAATTAAAATATAAAACTAAGTTTTTATACAATATTAATATGGATTAGAAGTTATATAAAAATATTTGCCATTAAAGTAACTTGAGGTATTTAAATGTATGATGAAATAATAAAAGAAATCAAATCCAACCTGGGAGAAAATCAGGAATTGAATAAAAAATACTTATCATCACAGATTGAAAAATATGTGGACCATCCCGAAAACAAGGAAATAATACGTGAAATCTCCCGTATGATGTGGGACTGCCTTTCCGAAGAGGAACAAAGGGAATTTGCCGAAATATCAGAAAATGAAAATCCCATTATGGATATCCTGAATGAAATCACACCGGATATTGAACTTGGAGAGTACAAAAGCGCTTTAGAAAAACTCGATGGATTCATGGAAAATTATTATCCCATGTTTGAAGATGACAACGTCAGTGAATACCACTTCTTTACAAATCCACTGGAAGAAATTATATTTAACAAATATATAGGAGCAAAGAAGGTTATAAGATACATTCCCGACAACAAACCCCTGCTTGACCTTTATTACATTTACGGATTCTTACTTCTTGAAACACAACAATATGAAAAATCAGAGGAATACCTGAAAAAAGCCATTAAAATTAATCCAGTGTCTTCCAGAGTTATTTTAGAGCTATGCGAAATCTACAAGGTCCATACATTCACCTACAATAAATATTATATGTATGCATCTGACGCGTTAAAATACGCATACCTCATCCAGGATATTGCAAGGAGCTACAGGTCATTAGGTTATTATTATATCGAAGAAAATCAGTTGGAAACCGCCTTTGCATTATTCAGATACAGCATGGAATACGAAATGAATCCAATGGCATACTCAGAAATAGCATATATCCAAAACAAAAACAAGGACATTGACTTTACATTGGAAGAATGCATGGAAATTATTGAAAGTAAAAATATTCAACTGGGAGTGAATCCTTTCATCTTAGAGACACTGAATGAATTAATTGAAGAGTACGAAGAAAACAAATTGTATTCCCAAGAATTGTACTTTTTGAATATCAAATTTAACCTGACTAATGATGAAGACATTGTTAAAAAAATTGAAAATATTCAAGTGACTGTCAAGAAGTTAGGTCTTGAGTGAATACTTTGTGCTTATCTTGACTTTTTTTATTAATTTTTTATTTTTTGAAAATATTTTTAGCAAACTTTATATGCTACCTGATATCAGGCAGCCATATTTTTCGATTTTCAAGTTTTTTCTCAAATTTTTCTCAATTAATTTCTTTTATTTTTTTGATTTAACTATGTTATTCTAATGTAATGTAAGAATAATATTTTTTCTAATATTTATATTAAAAATTAAGCATAATTAAGCATATATAGTTAGAGAGCCTTAATATTATATATGAAAACAGAAATTAAAGACTCTCCAATTTGTATTTTAGTTGAAGACCAATATATATTTTACTATCCGGAAAATTTTTTTGAGATTGATAAAAATAAAAGTTTAAAGACCAGAACTTCAAAAGATAATGGATCTGTGCGGTCTTATTTCCTTTTTAAGGATATTACTTATCAAGGCATCTATGTTGATGATAATGGTTGTTTATGTTATGTTATTCCTTTTTGTAAGCATTATAACTCACGTAATATCATTAGAAAAGATTTTAATAGTCGTGAATTGTATTTATCTAATGGAAATATCCTGAATGTTAAAATGAAACGGTATTTGTGTAAAGATTGTTTATCTAAAAGTCAAACAGAATTAATTGGTTTGTATGAGCCGTATGCGAGATTTTCAACACCTGTTATAAATTTAGCAAATCAGGCATTGAGTAATGGTTATAAATCACTTAGACAACACGCTAATGATATAAAATTATACTCCGGCATTAGTATATCACATGAAACTATCAGAAAATCTTTATTAATTGATGGTGACTTCTATTATAGAAATAATTTTGTGGAATTGTCTGGATATTATTCTTATGATGCTCAATGAGTATTTATTAAACGTAAATTGTATTTTAGATTAGTATTGTTTGATATTGTAGAAAATATGCCTATTGCAGAATGTATTACCAAAAAGGAGAATAATAAAACAGTTAAAGAATTTATAAGTAAATCCATTCCTGGCCATAAAAGAATTGCAATCATTACAGACTCAAAAAATGGATATTCTACAGTTATGAGAGAATTAGGATTCAAATATCATCAACATTGTACATTCCATCTCTTACAAAGAGTTGTAGATAAAATAAAGAAAGAAGTGAATAAATCACTGAATCAATATAAAAATGAAATAAAAGAGGAAAATCCGAAAATATCTAAAAATAAACTTAAAAAATTATTAAATGATAAAAACAAAGAGTTATGGAAAGAATATCAAATTTACATTGA
>CAZQWN010000045.1:0-14258 GCA_964596915.1 uncultured Methanobrevibacter sp. | reverse complement strand
ATATATAAATGTTTTATTTTATAGGCAAAAATAGAAAAAATTATGATTTATTTTTTAAAATAAAATCATCGACAAGTTTGTCAAAATCTTCTTCAGATATATTTTCATCTGATGCTGCTTTCAGGATATTTTGAATTTCCTCTTCAGAAACATCATCTCCAAGCATATCCATCAATAACTCTTTCAAATCCACATCATCAATGTATGGTTCACCGTCCCCCTCAATTACATGGGATTTTTCATCATCATAAATATAATAAGGAACCTCTTCCACACTATCACCTAGTCAAAATCCGGAAATTCATAGTAAACAATATCATATGGATCATCATCGAAGTACCATTCATTCGGCTCGATTACTTCATCATCATCGTCCATAATAAAATCATCATCCGATTCTTCACCTTCAACCTGAATTACAATATTTACATCTTCACCCAATGATTCCAAATCGATACCTAACTCATCCAGATCTATTACAATTTCCTCATCATCACTTTCAGGTACGACAATGACTATCTCATCACCAGGTTTAACATCGATATTTTGATTTTGCAAACTATCACTCCTAAAAATTGAAACTTTTTATTTACTTATATTTTAAAATTAGTCATATTTAAAGTTTAACGGATAAGTAACTCTAAGAGTTACTATCCATTACAAAATTAATATTTGGAATTCCAAATTTATTTTTGCATTTAACTGAGCATATATTTAAATCATCTATGAAAATAGAGAAATATAAACAAATGTTGTCACAGTCAATGTCTATTTTTACATTTGGATTTTCCAAAAATTTTTTAGATACATTGAATACTTCGGATGCTTTGTCAACTAAAACAGAAGTTGGCATATTATCTTTATCGACGATTAAATAAATTCCTTCAGATATACCATAATCTGCACAATATCCATTTTTGCCTTCAATTTTACCGACGAATGTATCGTTTATTACATCATAACTTGAAATCAAAGTTTCTTTTTCCATGTTATCAACCTCAAATAAACATTGGCGAATATAACATATAAATAAACCGCGAGAGCATTTGAAGAGTAATATTTGAGATTTTTAACCTAAATAAAATGATTTTAGAGCAATAAAATTGAATTGATTTGGAAAAATTGTTTTGAAAACAAATATTAAGAAGATGAAATATAATTATCTATAGGTGAAAAATTGGTAAAAGAAAGCCCTGAACAATTAGCCCTAGAAGCTGAAATTAAAGAGCAAGCTCAAAAATTCATCACATATCTCAATTCAACACTGCCTGAAAGTATGGAACTTGAATATGAGGGATTTTACAGAAGAGGATTCTTTGTAAGCAAAAAGAGATATGCTGTTATTGAAGATGGTGAAATCATTGCCAAAGGTTTGGAATTGGTTAGAAGAGACTGGGCGCCAATAGTAAAGAAGACTCAAGAAGACATATTGATGGCTATTTTAAAGGAAGGAGATTCCGATAAGGCAATTAAATCTGTTAAAAAAGTATTGAAAAGAATCAAGAAAGGTGATGTTGATAAAAAGGAGCTCATCATCCACACCCAAATCACAAAACCGCTAGACCAGTACAAGCAAGTCGGGCCACATGTTGTAGCTGCAAGAAAAATAGAGGAACATGGCATTAAAGTGACAAGGGGAACCATTATCCAATATATAATCGCTAAAGGAAAAGGTTCAATAAGTCAGCGCGCAGTTCCTTACGAATATAGCGAAGGTTATGCATATGACAAGGATTATTACATTAACAATCAGTTAATTCCCGCAGTTGAAAGAATAATGTATGCCTTCGGATACACTAAAAAAGACTTGGAAGACATGGCACGTGGTGAAGTCCAACAAAGTCTAGATGCCTTTTTCTAAAAACTTAAATAAGTTTAAAGTAATAATATTCATTATATGATTAATGATGATGACCGTGTCGTTTTTTTCGATATAGATGGAACCTTACTGGACACCACTGATTTTGCTGAAACCGCAAGAAAAGCGGCAATTGGATTAATGGTAGACAATGGATTGCCCTTGGATAAAGATGAAGCATATGGTGTTTTAAAAACAATTATTCGTGAAAAAGGATCAAATTACGGCAGACATTTTAATGTATTGACCCAGGTCGTTTTAGGCCATGAAGATCCTATGCTTGTAGCACTTGGAATGATTACCTACCACAATGTTAAAATGGCACTTTTAAGACCGTTTCCAGAAACCATTGACACATTAATCTATCTTAAAAGCCAGGGTTATCGTTTAGCAGTAATTTCTAATGGTATTACAATAAAACAATGGGAAAAACTAGTTAGACTTAACATTCACTCCTTTTTCGATGCAGTAATTACATCCGAAGAAGTAGGTAAGGAAAAACCCCAAAAACTAATCTTTGATGTGGCTTTAAGAAAAATGCAGGGAAATCCTGAAAAATCAGTCATGATTGGAAACAAATTTAAGGCAGATGCCCTAGGTGCAGTGAATGCAGGATTAAGTGCAATTTTAGTAAATTCCGATGTTACAGAAGACGACAGAGAATATATAAAAAAAGAAAAATTAGATATTACAATAATTGATGATATTGGTGATGTCAATACCATATTATAACTCACCAAAATCCACTATTTTTTAAAATTCAAGTTCCAAAGTTACCGGACAGTGGTCTGAACCATAAATGTCCGCCAATATTTTAGCTGACTTTACATTATCCTTAATTTCTTCATTTACATAGAAATAGTCCAGTCTCCAACCGGCATTTCGCTCACGTGCACGTGTTCTGTAGCTCCACCAGGTAAAATTGTTCTCACCTTCATCAAACATCCTGAAAGTGTCAATGAAACCTGATTTCTCAAGCTCATCCAGCCAGGCACGCTCTTCAGGTAAATACCCTGATTTTCCTTCACAGTTTTTAGGATTGTAAACATCAATCGGATTGTGGGCGATGTTATAGTCTCCGGTGATTACAATATTTTTGCCTTCATCCTTAAGTTCAACCAGCTGTTCAAGCAAAGCATTGCAGAAATCCACCTTAAAATCTAGCCTTTTTGCATTCATACCACTGTTCGGAAAATAAATGTTATACAGGAAAAAGTCAGGATACTCAATTCTTAAAACTCTTCCTTCGCTGTCAAGATTCTCAACACCAAGCCCTTTAACAACTTCAACTGGTTCAATCCTTGAATATGTTCCAACTCCACTATATCCCTTCTTTTCAGCCTCATTGAAACACTTATGATAACCTTCAACGTCAGCCAGTTTCTTAGGAATATCATTTTGAGTAGCCCTTACTTCCTGAAAGTTAATGATATCAGCATCATTATTGTCAAACCAGTCCCAGAATTCATCTTTTTTTGAAACTGCCCTGATTCCGTTAACATTCCAAGAAACCAGTTTTATTGACATTATAACCTAACCCCATTGTCAAGAGGCACTTCACGAAGCCAGTTGATATCACTTTTGTAAAGCATACGGATGTCTTCAACACCATATCTAATCATGGCAAGTCTTTCAATACCCATACCGAATGCCAAAGCAGGCTGATCTATACCCAATGGTTTCAATACTTCCGGCCTGAACATTCCAGCTCCACCCAGTTCAATCCAGCTTTCCTTCTCTTCCAGATAGATTTCAGATTCAGTGGACAGATATGTGTATGGGAAGTAAGCGGGTCTGAACCTTACTTCAAATCCAAGCTTTTTGTAGAATTCTTTTAAAACACCTAAAAGATTTTGGTAACTGATGTCCGGTCCGCATACAAGCCCTTCAACTTGGTGGAATTCAGGCAAGTGCTTGTAATCGAAAGTTTCCCTTCTGAATACTCTTCCTACTGAAAACATTTTGATTGGAGGTTCATGTTCAAATAAGTGTTTTGTGGATATTCCTGTTGTGTGAGTCCTGAGTACACTTTGGCGAGCGATATCCTCACTCCAGTCATATTGCCAACCGATGGAACCGGTATCAGCACCTGTTTCATGGGTTTCAGCAGTGAGTTTAACCAAATCATCATCAGGCAAGTCACATGTCAATGGATTTTTGAGATAGAATGTGTCCTGCATTTCACGAGCTGCATGGTCCTGAGGTTGGAAAAGGGAATCGAAGTTCCAGAATGCTGATTCAACATATTCACCGTTGTCTTCAACAAATCCCATGTCCAAAAATATGTCCCTAATCTCATCAATGATTACTCTTAAAGGATGTTTTTTACCTGCAAAAACTGTTGGCGCTTCAGCGTTAATGTCATATGGACGGTATTGCAGGTTTTTCCATTCGCCGTCTTTCAATTGCTGGTGAGTTAATTGAGTAGCCTGTTCTTGGATTGTAAATCCAACTTTTAGGATTTCTTCACCTTTTGGCAGGAGTTTAAAAGAGTGTGAGGTTTCTTTTTTAATGTTTAAAATGTTTTTCCTACCGGTCAATTTTTTAAATCCGTCCATCAAATCATCAGTAAAAAGTTTTACTCCGTCCGCATTGGCCTGAAGATAATCCAATACCTTTTCATCGACACCAGCCTTGTCAGCGAAATCCTTACCCATTTCTGTGATTTGAAGTACGCCCTTATCGATTTGAGCCCAATTTTTCTGACGCAGCCATCCTAATGCGATTCCGGTTTCCCTTTTGTCGACACCGGTTTCGTTTGCAAGGTCTTTCATTGAGATTTCCTTTTTGTCAGCCAATACCTTCAATATTCTTCTTTCAGGAAGGCCCTTTTTAGCATATTCTATTCCATCATCAGTTAGTGAGTAGGTTTTTTGAACTTCCTTGTCAACTTCGATAATGTCTTTTGAAGCAAGAGAACCTGCCGCACTCATGACTGATTTGATATCCATACCAGTGTTTTCAGCAATCTCTTCTGGAGTAACCTCACTATTAGCTTCCAGTTCTTTTAAAAGTTTTTTTTCGTAAATATGCAATTCATTAATGGTTTTTTTAATATCCTCACTCATTTAAACACCATACATTAAGATTAATAATATAATAATATATGTTTAAAATGATTTATAAAGATAGTGATAATTGAAAAAATCTCCACTATCACAAAAAATAGAAAAAAAATAACCTGACTTAAAAAATACTGGAAAAACACTATTAAATTAATTATTTTAAGGATAATCTTTGACCTAATTCGTAAGCCCTTTTCAAATCTTTTGGAAACTGAACTTCCTTACTTTTTTCCTTAAGCTCAGGGTCAAACATGTTGTTTAGATATGGAGCGTATTTCTTGAATTGCTTTGTATCATAGGCATATAATGATTCGCATTCACCAAATATATTAGTCAGGTACCCCCTCATAATAGCAAGCTGATCCTCACCGTTGAATTCAGCCAATTCCTCCGTTACATTCATTGTGTAAATCATTGCAGTTTTAATTTCCTTTTTGATTTTGGAAACCCTTTTTCCTTTTTCATCAATTACATATGTGTCTGCAGCAAAGAGCAATCTTTCAAGAAATGCCTGAGCAGAGGAAGTAATTGAACCATAATAAATTGGTGTTCCAATAACTATTGCATCAGCATCTAAACATTTCTCCAATACCTCTTTCAATTCATCTTTCCAGAAACATAATGGATTTTCACTATTTTTCTTCAAATGGCAAGCAAAGCAACTCATGCAACCTTTAAAATCATAAGTATATAAATCTATATAATCTGCATCTGCACCGTTATCACTGGCGCCTTCAACAACCTTTCTGCATAATTCTGATGTATTTCCCTTTTTTCTTGGACTTGCATTAATAACTACAACATTCATGATGGAATATATATTTTTCATGTTAAAAAAATATAACTGAAAATTTAATTGTGGAATCTGCAGTCTGCAAAGATTAAAAGAAAAAAATAAGATATTTTAATTAATAAATTGAGATTTTCACCGCCGATTAATGCAACTTTATCGTCTCCATTGCTTTTTTCAACTAAAAATGGCGGAATGCAGCATGGGCATATTTTCTAGTATTATTACCCTTCATCGCATTGATTTAATTGATATGACTAGGCAGTTTAAATCTCCCAAAACATAGTCCTGGACATCTTACAAATTATCGCTTAAAACAGTAACATCCCAATAAGTTGAACTTCCGCCAACTTTTAAGAAGTTGGGGATTCCCGATTATTTAACATGTTCTTACTGGAGTGAAATAATATGTATACTGAATGCTGATTCCTATTCAAATTACACATTATAATAATTATTACAAGAAAACAACAATTTAAAAGTTAATAACATAAGAGCATACCCCACTTGCTGAAGTTGGGGTTATTCTTGCATTTTTTAAGATAAAATTATGCTTCCATTTATGAAAATACCTTCAGAATTATTATCATAATACTCATGAACAGAACCTAAACTGCAATTTAGACAAGCTAGTGCAAGACTCTTTTCGAGAGGAACTTCAATAGTAAAAGCATCCTCAAAAGTCTGATTTATATACGGCTCATCATCTGCAAAAGCTAAATTCAGGACACTTAAAGCAAATTGCAACCATGTAAAATTTTTTTACACGTATTTACATCTCAATTTCAATATTGATTATTCCAAATAGTGCAAATACCCTGCCATATAGTCCCAGATTAATAAAAACAAAAAAAATTAAACTTTAAATAAAGGATTTCTAATCAAAAATTAAAAAAAAAGTTAGGAATTAGAATATAATTCTATTTCCAGTCCAGTCATCATCATCGTTGAAAGCGTCAGCTCTCTTTTCATCTTCAAGATATTGTTCCATATCCCTGTATAATTTAACTCTAAATATATCAGGATACGCAATGTACAACATGTCTCCGTTAGGTCTGGTTTCCTTTAAGTAAGTTTGTTGAAATTCAATTACAGTATCATCTTCTTTGTTGAAATGGTGCACTTCATTTGCGCATAATACCTTAAAGTGTACAAAATCGTCTTTTAATAATTCATTAACTAAATCCTCAATCAAAGGAGGGTTTGTAACATTTTTATTATATTTAATCTCCATTTTCCTCACCATTAGTCAAAACTTGAATATCTAAATAATAGAAATTCATGTTAATAATATATTTCACAATGATTCTTTAAATAGTTAATCATAGAATCCGATTGAAATAATTTACATTAACTCATCAATCATTTTACTTAATTCTTCGACAATTATTTTTACACATTCCTCAGCTTCACCATCCAATCTGAAAGGGTCTTTTGCAGATACTTCACATCCGCTTAAAACATCACCGACACCGATTGTGTCAGCTACATGAATTCCCTTGTTTTCCAAAATCTTGTTGACACAACCACCCGAACAGCCGTTGACGGCAATTATTGGATATTTCTTAAGCATTTTATTGTTTTCACCTTCAATGTCGGCTGAAGTTGAACCCATGCATATGGATATTGCATTGTCATGCTCCTTTTTGCAGTCTCCGACAGCAACACGTGACACCAGTCCGTTTGGACTCATGCCGTTGCAGGATGCAAGTGCTATTTTTTCTGCCATAACATCACCATTTTCATTTCCTTAATTTAAGAGTTATGCCTCCTTAAAGCTCCCTCAATAAGCATTTGCACAATCAAATATAATTTATCATTCAATCTCATATTTTCAGCCAAAGCGTCAGCTCATTAATGACACTGTTCAAATCCCCCAGTCCACATCTAACTTATGGCCAGACAGAGGAATATGTTCCGGTGCCCATTGTCATATTCACTTAAAAGCTTATCACGAATCTCTTTTCTTTTAAATTCAGATTTTAACCATAAAAGAGTTATTCAAAATTAGATTTCAAATAACTTACAAAAATTGAAGCTGCAGTCAAATCAGCGGTGGTTCCGGGATTATACTTATTTTTATAGAGGAACTCATCGAATTCACGGACTTTTTCCATGAAATCCTTACTGTCCTTAAGATTTAACAAGTCCCTTGTCATCATAGATATTTTCAAGGCTTCGTCAGATCCGTATTTTCTTGAAATCAATGTGTCCGGAACCTGAGATAGTATTGTCAGAAATGTCAGAACGCATGCTTCATTTTGGGTCTTTTCCCCCCTTAACTTGTGATAGGTAGGATATCCTATTTCAAATACAGCAGGCATGTCTGAGGTCATCTCACGGGCAAGCATGTCCCATGGAGCCGAAATTTTTAAAACATCATACATTGTCTGGTTGTTTTGCCTCAATTCGTTTTTGGCATTGTCGCTTGCAACGTCATATTCATCCTGGTCGCCCATTCCCCCGGCGTCGGCAATGTTGATTGCATCATACAAGTCACACGCATCGTCAACTGAAGTGTTTGCCATAATCACTTTAACGTTTTCACGAATGTCATCAAATGAATCGCTGATAGCCGCTGCAACTGCAATCGGTGTTGTCATCATGACAATTCCAAGATTTGTATTGTTTTTAATCCATCTGTCGGTTTCAGCCACTGCCTGAAGGATGTATTTACCTAGTTTGGGGTTTTCAACATCAACATCAGCGCATGCTTCACGAATAGTATCTCCGATGACGATTCCGCTTATAACAAAATCTTCAAATTCCATATCATCATAATCACGGGTTCTGTGGACATTTCCAGGTTTTGGATATCCGCTCACCTCAAGGGCTGAAGCAATTTGCGCTATTTTTGCTATTTCATTTGCATCCATTTATATCAACTCGTTTAAAAGCAGATATGGTGCGAAGTTAGTGATAATCAAATCAGCTCCTGCCCTTTTGATTGAAAGAAGAGATTCCAATATTGCGCGTTCTGTTAAAAATCCTTTTTCAATAGCGGCCATGAGCATTGCATACTCCCCACTGACGTTATATGCAACCAGAGGGAGCATGAACTCATCTCTAACCATGCGAACAACGTCCAGGTATGGAAGTGCGGGTTTTACCATCAAAAAGTCACATCCTTCAATGACATCAAGTTCACATTCACGGATTGCCTCAACAGCATTTGCGGGATCCATCTGATAGGATTTTCTGTCACCTGCATGAGGTGATGAGCAGGCAGCAACCCTGAAAGGTTCATAGAATGCTGATGCGTATTTTGCTGAATATGACATGATCATCACATTATAAAATCCGGCATCATCCAAGGTCTGTCTGATTGCTGCTACCCTTCCGTCCATCATGTCTGATGGCGCCACAATGTCTGCGCCTGCCTCAGCATGAGATAATGCGACCTTTGCAATGTAAGGAAGTGATTCGTCATTCAAAATTTCAATTCCATCGTCAGTGTCTTCGTTTTCAACTATCATTCCGCAATGTCCATGAGAAGTGTATTGACACAGGCACACGTCAGTTATCACAACAAGATTAGTTTCTTTTTTAAGTCTTCTTACTGCCTTTTGAACAATTCCTGTTGCTGAATAATCAGGAGTAGCTATTTCATCTTTTGTATCTTCTTTAGGAATTCCAAATACGATGATTGATTTTAAACCTTTTTCCTCAAGCTGTTTTGCAAATTCAACTCCTGCATCCAATGAGTATCTGAATTCCCCCGGAAGGGAAGAGATTTCTTCTTTTTGCATATCTTTAAGTTCTTCCTTAAAGTATATCGGATAAATCAAATCATCCTTTTCAAGCTTTGTTTCACGCACAATATTTCTAATTTTCGCATTTTTTCTTAATCTTCTCATTCTTGTTGTCGGAAATTCCATATTATCACTTGGTAATATAATATGTTTTGAAATTATTTAAAAATTTAGAATTGCAGTCACTTAACAAAATTGCTTTCATTTCAAAAAAAGAAAATCCCGATGATATAGATAGCTTAACTGAATTTGATGGAAAAAAGCAGATGAAAATAATGATTATCAAAAAGCAGATAACATCATAACTAATTCCAAATAAAAAACCAAAGGATTATACCACTCTTGGAGAATATATGGATATCATGCATCAGATGAGAAAAAATATGAAGCTTATTTGACTGCCAAATTAAGAATTTTAACTGAATTATTTGGCAGCGATAAAAATGAGATTCATAAAGGAATTGTACATTTAATTGCGGTGGAATTATGAAGTTTAAAGCAATAGAAGAATATGACAATTATTTAAATGAAATTAAACAAGATTTGAAAGAAATTGATGAATATCTTAAAGAACATCCAAATCACAATACAAAAGGAAATTATGAAACTATAAAACATATTTTTGATACTATAACAACAACAGATACGAGTTTATACAAAAATTAAACGAAATAAATTTAAAATTAGACAGCAACCACATGAGGGAACTGTGAAATGTAGCTTAACTTTAAAACAATGCAAAAATATTTGTGAAAATTTAAATGTTTGAAATACAAATATTACAACAATTGTTAAAAAGAGGCTTACCATGTCAAATTCAATTGGAGAAAAATTCACTATAACAAGTTTTGGAGCAAGCCATGGCTTTGCAGTTGGAGCCGTTGTAGACGGTTGTCCTGCAAACCTTGAGCTGACAGCCCAAGACATTCAAAAGGAACTTGATAAGAGAAAACCAGGAACCAGTAGCGTTACAACACCAAGAAAGGAATCTGATGAAGTTCGAATTTTATCCGGAATTTTTGAAGGAAAAACAGACGGAACACCCATTACAGGAGTTATATTTAACAAAAACCAGCATTCCAAAGATTATTCCATGTTTAAAAACACTCCCCGCCCTTCCCATGGAGACTTCGGCTGGATGATGAAGTACGGAAACTATGACTATAATGGAGGAGGCCGTGGAAGCGGAAGAATAACAATCGGCCATGTCATAGGCGGTGCAATAGCCAAAAAACTTTTAAAAACCAAAAATATTGAAATAATTTCACACGTAACCCAAATTGGAGATGTTAAAGCGGAGCCTCAGGACTTTGATACAATCAAGGAAAACATTGAAAAGAATCCTGTAAGATGCGCAGACCCAAATGCGGCAAAAGAAATGGAAGAGTTAATACTAACAAAAAAACAGGAAGGAGATTCACTCGGAGGAATCGTTGAAACAATTGCCATTGGAGTTCCACAGGGTCTGGGAGAGCCTGTATTTGAAAGACTTGACGGAGACCTGGCAAGAATACTGATGAACATAGGTGCCGTTAAAGGAGTTGAAATCGGTCTTGGGTTTGACGTTGCCAAACATACCGGCTCAGAGATAAACGATGAATATCAGATTGAAAATGATAAAATCACTACAAAAACAAACAATTCCGGCGGAATCATCGGCGGAATGAGCAATGGAATGCCAATCATATCAAGAATTGCCGTTAAACCGACTCCATCAATTTCCAAATGTCAGGATTCTATCAACTTAGAAAAAATGGAAAACGAAAAAATAGAAATTAAGGGACGACATGACCCATGCATCTGCCCTAGAGTGACAGTGGTTGCCGAATCAAGCACTGCGATTGTCCTTGCAGACCATATGATTCGCTCAGGATTCATTCATCCTACAAACTTAAAACTTTAATTTTTTTTCATGAAAGACACTTCATCAAACTCATTGTGCTTGAAAGCCAGTTGATAAGAGTTTTTTCTTTCATTAGCAAACATCTTATGATTTGTACTGTGGCTTGGTGAGTCAACATC
Source organism: uncultured Methanobrevibacter sp. (assembly GCA_964596915.1). Taxonomy (GTDB): domain Archaea; phylum Methanobacteriota; class Methanobacteria; order Methanobacteriales; family Methanobacteriaceae; genus Methanocatella. Next base: position 2,771 of record CAZQWN010000045.1, on the reverse strand, counting down.
CTTAAGAGAAATTAATCTGAATCTCTTAGGATTATTGTAGTTAACGTTAAATGACAAACCATCAAATGCAGCAATGGTTTTTACACCAGTCTGTTTTGAAATCTTTTTAGCTTCAGTGACAGGATTGCTTGAAATCATCTTAAGACCCAAATGTGTCATCACCGCAACTTTTGGATTGACCTCATTAATCAAGTCAATGAAATTTCTGGTACACATGTGTCCGTTGATTGTTTTATTGCCCGGCCTCAATACGCTGGCAATTAAAATGTCAGCACCCTTGTGGTCTTCCACCAAACCGTCAAAAAATCCCGTGTCTGAAGTATAAGACACCTTAAACCCCTTGTAATCAAGCTGAAATCCGCAGCCGGTAGGATCGCCATGATTAGTTCTGGTTCCTTTAACCTTAATGTTATTAACAGGACTCTGTTTTCCGGGCTTTAAAATCACCTTTTCAGAGTTTGATTGATGATATTTTGAAATGCACGGACCCCATTTATCAAAACCATTCAAAACGCTTTCGCTTCCAACTATGGTTCCGAACTTACGGGTCATACCGCGAGTCATGGCCTCGATGAGAATTTCTGCATCATTATAATGGTCTGTGTGGGCATGTGTTACAAAAACACCACTTAAATTACGAGGGTCAAAACCGAATTGGTAGGTTCTAACTAAAGCTCCAGGACCCGGATCAAAGTGATAATTTTTTCCACCCAAATTATCAATCCTGAATCCTCCAGTCATTCTTCTCTGTGATATAGCGGAAAATCTTCCACCACCACTACCTAAAAATGTAATCTTCATTTAAACCCCCAATCATAGAGAACACAAAATTATATCACAACTGAGAGAGGATTTATCTTTTTTAAGGCATAAATCTTCATTTTCAATGACAACCTTGTCTCCTATTTTTACTGTGTCCGATTCACAAAACATCAACACGTTTTGGCCGGGACCTGCAAGCTGTTTCCAGTTCCCATCCATTGCCTGTGTCTTGTCGTTTAGCTGAACCAACAACATGTTCCCATCTATTGAGACAACTTTACCTACATCCCCCTTGTCAATAATCTTGCTTGCCATGTCAATTGCAATACTTTGTTGAACCAATTTTTCAGTCAAATCCTGTCTGAATTTAATCAATACTTTAATGTCATTGTCAATTGTAATATTTAGATGTTTTTGAGCTTCAGAGGGATTATATTTAGGTTGCTGAATTAAAGTATCAAATTTATCTCCAACAGTCGGTGTTTTTGATGAAACTTCTGCGAGAATTTCCTCAAATACCTCACCCATATACTTTAAGCTTTGGGAGGCTTTCCATTTCTTTTGAATAAGATTTTGAGCCAATTGTTTAGCATAATTATTTCCAAATATAATTATGCCTTTTTCACCGGCTTTACGTGACTTCTGCTCTGAACCTAACAGCTCAAGCATCTGATAACCATTAGTAGTGCCGTAAATTCTTCTGCGTTTTGTTTCAAAGGTTCCTTTTGTGCTTACTTCTCCCCTGACAGTATTTCCAACAATTTTCAATTTGTTTGCATCATCAGTTATTTTAATGGAAATGCCAAGTTCATTTGCACGATTTAAAAAATCATCATCACTGCTAATATTGCCTTCATACAATTCTTTTTCCAATACTTCTAAATTTCGTTTATCACCAAAATATCCTATCTTTCTTTTATCTCCAGTCATTACACATCCTTTTTTTCCAATGTAAGCGATAATTAAGCTCATAATATCCCCTGAATAAGATATTTTAATAGTCTAAAATATCAAAATTTTATTATATGAATATATTTATAGTTATCATGTTTTAAATAGTTTAAGAAAAATTGAAATTTAAAATATCATTTCAATTAAATAATAGATTAACTTTTCTAAATAATTTAAAAAAGATTATAGAATTACTTAATGAATATAAAAAGAAATTAGCAGTATATTTAAACAATATATTTAAATATTTAATATAACATATATTAGTTCATTAATAATTGTTAATAATTTATCATTATAAATATTATCAATTATAAAGTTATAAGGAGAAAAACTTATGATAGATCTCAATAAAATGTTTAAACCTGAATCTGTGGCTGTTATTGGTGCTTCCAATACCCCCGGAAAAGTAGGATACATTATTGTTGACAACCTCATCAACGACGGTTTTGAAGGCAAAATATATCCTGTAAATCCAAAAGGTGGAGAGATTTTAGGCAAAAAAGCATACGCAAATATTAAAGACGTACCTGGAAAAGTAGATTTAGCAATAATTACAATTCCTTCAGTATTTGTAAACCCTACTGTTAAAGAATGTGGTGAAGCTGGCGTGGAAAACATGGTAGTCATTACCGCTGGATTCAAGGAAGTGGGTGAAGAAGGAGCTAAATTAGAAGCTGAATTAACTGCTCTTGGTGAAGAATATGGTATAAACATTATTGGACCTAACAGTTTAGGAATAACCGACTCACACACTCCATTGAATGGATCATTTTCACAAATGATGCCACCAACCGGAAACATGGCATTCATTTCCCAAAGTGGAGCTATGATGGTTGCAATCATCGATTGGAGTGTAACTTCCGGAATCGGATTCAGTAAAGTAATAAGTTTAGGTAACAAAGCTGGAGTTAACGAAATTGAATTGCTACAATACTTGGCAGAAGATGATGAAACAAATGTAATCATCTGTTATCTGGAATCTATTTCTGATGATGATGATTTTGTAAGAACCATGAGAGAAACTGCTCACAAAAAACCTATTATTGTGCTTAAAT
>CAZQWN010000044.1:12097-14282 GCA_964596915.1 uncultured Methanobrevibacter sp. | reverse complement strand
CCATCGCTTACAGTGACATTGCCTGTTGCATCATCCGGAAGGACTACTTTAATGGTTCCGTTTCCCAGATCGGTTACATCCATGGATGTGTCTTTTTTAGATACTGTAAATATTGTTGTGTTTACTGCAGGCAAGTATTTCTCATCACCGTTGTACTTTACGCTTACTGTGTATTCCCCTTTAGGAAGGCCAGTTATGATTAACTCTCCATTACCTTCGGCAATAGCTACAGTGTATTTTTCACCTGCATGATATGTTGCGCCCAATGCGCCGTTTTGCAGGTTGAATGCGAATTCTTCTGAATCAATTACAACAGTTACAGTTCCTGTTGCCCCAACTGGAACTCTGAGTTTGATAATTTCATTTTCACCGACCTGTATGTTGTGTGCAGTTGGAATAACAAATGATTCGAGTTTGGATATAGTTACAGTTGATTTGTTTGTACTGGACAGATATTTGTCATCACCAGTGTAGGTTAAGTTAACTTCATATGTACCGTTTGGCAGGTATGGAATTTCAACTGTTCCAACTCCCTCAGTTACATTTACATAGTAGCCTACACCATTAATGTCAATTAATACCTGACCTGTTGCGTCTTTAGGAACATGTACTGTTACAGTAATGTTTTCTCCAACGTTAACGTCAGCAATTTCAACAGTTAGGTTTGAATTGACTTTTGATATTTTAAATTGGCCAGTTGTGAAGTTTCCTGTGTAGTTTGAATCACCTTCATATACTGCAGATACTGATTTATCTCCGGCAGTCAGGTTTTCAACTTCAAATGTTGCAGCACCATTAACAATTTCTTTGGTGTATTTTTCTCCATCGATTTCAATTGTTACTCTTCCTGTTGCTTTATCTGGAACTTCAACAGTTATTGTTGCCTTATCACCAACACTAATATTATTAACATTGATTTTTATTGTGGAATCGTGTTTTGGAATGTTTATATTAGTGTTTATTGTTGCGTCAGTATGGTTTTCATCACCTGAATAAATCACTTCAATATCGTGAACACCCGGTGTTACATTATCCAATGTTACAATAGCAGTGCCATTGATTACAGTAGCGTTGTAAGTGTCATTTCCAACTTTAACTGTTACATTTCCTGTTGCATTGTCACCAACATAGACAACAACAGTGTTGTTGTCTTTTTCGATTATGACATTTGGAGCTGATTTTTCTTTTTCAACTGTAAATTCATATATTGTATAATTTCCAGTATAATTATTGTCACCTGAATAGACAACAGTTACTGTTTTTGAACCGCCAGTTATATTTTCAACTTCAACTACAGCAGTACCATCGCCTTTAATTTCAGCAGTGTAGTTTTTACCGTCAATATAAACTGTCACATTACCAGTAGCGTTAGCTGGAACCTTAACAGTTACAATAGCAGTTTCACCTTCTTTAACTTCTGAAACAGTCACGTTCATGCCACTGTCATACTTAGGAGCAGTAATGTTAGCATCACCGGTAGCATTAGTGTGATTATCATCACCTGAGTAAATCACTTCAACCTCATGAACACCAGGAGTTTCATTACCCACATTAACAATAGCAGTACCATTAACCACAGTAGCATTATACTCATTGTCACCGACTTTAATGGTCACATTACCAGTAGCATTACCACCAATAACAACTACAACAGTTCCGTTACCATAATCAACAACAGTCAATTCAGATTCTGTTTTTGCTTTTTCAACAGTCATATTAACAACAGTGTAGTTAGCGGAATAATTACCGTCACCTGCATACTCAACAGCAATAGTATGATTGCCCGGAGATACATTATCAACTGTTACTGTAGCTTTACCGGTTTCCGGATCAATTATACCAGTGTGGTTTTCACCACCAACATAAACAACAACCTCACCGGTAGCACCAACAGGAACCTCAACAGTGATTACAATAGGCTCACCCTCTTTAGCCTCACCAACAGTCACATTCATAACAGTATCATACTTAGGAGCAGTAATGTTAGCATCACCGGTAGCATTAGTGTGATTATCATCACCTGAGTAAATCACTTCAACCTCATGAACACCAGGAGTTTCATTACCCACATTAACAATAGCAGTACCATTAACCACAGTAGCATTATACTCATTGTCACCGACTTTAATGGTCACATTACCAGTAGCATTACCACCAATAACAACTACAACAGTTCCGTTACCAT
>CAZQWN010000044.1:0-11997 GCA_964596915.1 uncultured Methanobrevibacter sp. | reverse complement strand
GTCACATTACCAGTAGCATTACCACCAATAACAACTACAACAGTTCCGTTACCATGGTCTACAACAATGATTTCAGAGTCAACCTTACCTGGTGCAACTGTGAAGTCTTTAAGTGTGTAGTTAGCAGAGTAGTTTGCATTTCCACCGTATTCAACTATAAGTGTCTTATCACCAGCAGTTAGGTTTTCAACAGTTATTACAGCCCTGCCATCAGTAATGTTATCTGTTGTGTATGTTTTACCGTCCAGTGTGACTGTAATAATTCCTGTTGCATTTAGAGGAACTGTAACTGTAACAGTAGCATTTCCGCCAGCTATAGCTTCACTTACATCTACATCCATTATTGTATCGTATTTTGGAACAGTTACTGTAGCATTAGTGATTACAGTGTTGTTTCCGTCAGTGTAGATTACAGTAATGTTATTTTCACCAGGAGTCATGTTTTCAAGAGTGATTATTACGCTGCCATTATCGACCACTTCTGTTTTATTAGTTCCATTTGGAAGGGTAACAGTGACATTTCCAGTGACGTTTTCAGGCACTGTTACGACTACTGTTGTGCTGTTTACAACAGTTGTGACAGGCAATACTTTTTCTGCTTTTGTTACATTGAAGGTTACATCCATTTCACTACCTTTGTAGTTTTTATCATCACTAAATACTACATGAGCTGTTTTTTCACCAATAGAGAGTTTGGCCATTTGGATAATTGAATCAGCATCACCGCTGTATGTTTCACCATCAACAGTGATTTTTACATTTCCATTATAATCATCTGAAACGACAATTATGAATGTTGAATTCATTGCATCAGTTACATTTACTCCTAAAACTATTGGATTCAAGTTAATTTGAGTTATATTGAATGTAGTGTCATTTGTTTGGATTGTGTAGTTCTCATCACCATCATAGGTTACATTTACTGTGTATTTATCTACCTCCAGACCTGTTACATTGAATTTAGCGATACCATTTTCAAGTTTGGCGGTGTAGTTTTTATTAGCTACAGTTATTGTTACATACCCAGTTTGAACACCAGGAGTTTCTACAGTTATTTGAGCCGCCTGACCGTATGGAGTATCTTCGACTGTAACATTTACAAGAGATTCACGTTTATCTACAGTGAATGTGTATGATTCAGCAGAGCTTTCGTAATTGTTATCTCCAGGATAGTATACTACAACAGTGTGTTTACCTGCTGTTAATTTTGATTTGTCTATGATTATTACATTGTTTTCTAATTCTTTATCATCAATTATTTCATCATCAATGTAAACAATTGGAGTGCCTGTACATGATACTGTAATATTAAGTCTAGCATCACCACCGGCAGATATGCTTTCAGGAGTTACATTAATTTCAATATGTGATTGTGCCCTGTTGATGAAGAATTTATATGTTGCATTTGCATTTGAGTTGTAACTATCATCACTTTGGAAGGTTACATTAGCCTCTTTAAGGCCCGCATCCAAGCCATCCAATTCAATTACAACCTCACCATTTGTAATTTCTTTACTGTAAGTTTTATCTCCAACTTTAATTTCAACAGTTCCGTTAGCCTTGCCGGATACTTTTACAGTAGCAGTAGCGTTATTAGGATATGTTGTATCAGTTACTGTTACATTAACTGTAGGTTCGGCCGCTGAAACTTTAAATGTTGGAGTGATAACTTTAATGTTATAGTTGTCATCACCATAAAATGTTACATTTGCTTTTTTATCACCTTTGGTGAGTTTTTCAATTTCGACAAGTGTTTTTATGGTTCCATTGTATTTAACGCCATCAACTTCAATGCTTACGTTTCCTTTAAAGTCATTGAGAACAGTTATTATGAATGATGCGTTTTCATCTACAGTCACGTTTTGAGCAACTGCTGAAGCTGCCAGATTTGCTTTGGAGATGTTTAAAAGAGTGAAGTTCTCTTTGATTCCATAAGTTCCATCACCCAGATAGGTTACATTTACCTTATAGATTCCGGCATTAAGATCAGTTGCATTGAATTCTGCGATTCCATCTTTAATTTCCAGGACAACATCTATTTCTGTTCCGTTTACCACAACTCTTACATATCCTTTTTGAGCTTCAGGAACTTCAACCTTAATTAATGATGCATTTCCATAAGTTACATTAGTTGCATTAATACTTACTTTAGCATCTTTTAAATCAACAGTGTTGTTGGTTGCATTGAAAGCAGTTGTGAAGTTTGCATCTCCGCTGTAGATTGCAACAATGGTATTGTTTCCATTTCTCAAGACATTTGTTAATGTTGCCTGATATTGACTGTTGACCCTTTCAATGTATTTTTTACCGTTGATGTAGAATGTTACATTACCAGTTGCATTGGTTGTAACAGTAGCAGTTACATCTTGACCATCCTGAGTAATGATTACAGTTGATTGAGCTCTGTTGATGTTGAATTTAACGTCGGCAGTTAAATTATCATTGTAATCATCAGAGGTTGTGAAGTTAACAGCTGCATCTTTCACGCCTGCAGACAATCCTGTCAAGTCAATTTCAACATGACCATTAATTATGTTTTTGTTGAAGTATCTGCCGTCAACAGTAATGTTGACTGTACCATTAGCATAATCGGATATATTTACAATAGCTACAGATTTATCAGGGTAAGTTACATCATCAATAGTTACATTGATAGTCGGCACAACCCTTGATACATTAAAGTCAACCATTGCAGATTTATTATTGTAATTACCATCACCATAGAATGTTACATTAGCTGTGTATGTGCCGGCAGGCAATTTATCAATGCTGAGCAATGTTTTTACAACATCATCATAATAGCTTACACCACCAATTGTAATATTGACTTTTCCGTTAAAGTCATCAGTTATATTGACCACAAAGCTTGCATTCTCTTTGACTGTTACATTTTGACCGATTACATCAACGACCAGATTACTATTCCGGGTAATGTTGAAGTAAGTGTGATTTGTAGCCACATCATAGGTTCCATCACCTAAATATGTTACATTAACAATGTATTTACCGACGTCAAGGCCGGCGACATTGAATTTGGCTTCGCCATTTACGATTTTCACAGTTACATTAACGAGAGTATCATTTACAGTGATTGTTACATATCCTGTCTGTGCGTTAGGAACTTTAACAGTTATTTTACTTGGAACGCCGTAAGTTTCATTGGTTGCAGATACATTTACTAAAGCTTCATTTTTAGCGATTGTGAAGTTTTCAGAATCATTAGATGAAGTGAAGTTAATGTCTCCACCGTAAAATGCTATAACAGTATTGTTTCCGATTGTCAGATTGTTTTTATCCAATGTTGCGACATTATCTATCATATTAACTGTGTATTCCCTTCCGTTTACATAGAATGTTACGCTGCCTGTCACGTTTGTAGGATTTACAGTGGCAATTACATTGCCTTCAGCATCTTTTGTTAATTGTGTAGTTGATGCCGCCTTTTCAACCAGGAAATTAGTGGAATTTGTTTTTGTCACATATCTGCTGTCACCGGTGTAGTTTGCAACTACAGCATGCATGCCTCCGGACAAGTTGTTCAATGTCAAGGTAGCAACACCATCATCATTTACAGCAACTTGATGGAATTCATCACCGATTGTAATATTGACGAATTTTGTTGCAACATCATCTGGAAGTGTTACTGTAAATATGGTATTTTGACCGTATGTATGTGCATCAACATTCAAGTTAAGCACCCAGTCACTTGTTGATGTGACATTGAATTTAGTACCATTATTGTATTTCAATGCATAAACGTCATCACCAGGATAGGTTACATTAACAACATATTGACCAGGAGTGTTTAAAACAGTGGCATTTACATTTACAATTGCCAAACCATCTTTGACACTTACATTTTCATATTTTGTATTATTTACAAAAACAGTCAAATTTTTACTAACTGATGTAGGTAAGACTATGTAAATAGTGGCATTTTGACCATAAGTTACATCGTCAACTTTGACTGTTATGTTATAGTTGCTTGTTGTGCCAACAGTGAATGACATTAATGTGGAATTTCCATTAAAGTAGTCGTCACCCTCATATGAAACTTTAATATTATTGTATTGACCTTGAGCGATTTCATAAATGTTAAACTGGGCACCTCCAGTTGAATTTAGTTTCTTGTAGTATGTTTCATCGCCGATTGTAATGTTTACAAATCCGGTTGCATTTCTTCCGGCGTAATCTTCAGATACAATAACTGTAATTACCTCTTTTTCATCGACTTTAATTTGAGCTATCGGAGTTGCACCTACGGTTGTGTTTATTTTATACACTTCAAATGTTGTCTGATTTACATGATATTCGTAGTACAGGTTTTCCTCTAAAACCAGTCCCGCATCATGAAGGCCTGTGGTTTTATAATCCTCAACAGGAATATTAACGGTACCAGTATAGTTTCCGTCTTCACCTTTAGTCATTGGAACTACAACCACCCCGTTTTTACTATGGAAATTGAATCTTACAGTTCCATTTGAGTTTGTGGTAATTACTGCCTGTGCAATATTACCATAAGTAATATTTGCAATATATATCTTAATCCAGGATGTACGTAACCCAAATTCAAAGGAAGTGGTATTGAAAGCTCCTAAATGATGATCATCTTCCTTATATGTTGCAGTCACTGTGTGAGTTCCGGCAGTCCAATTGTTTAGGGACAATACTGCTGTAGCCTTAATCCATTGAGGATCCGCACATACTATAGTGGCGTTGATTTCCCTGCCGTCCACGTTAAATCTCAGTTTCTGATTATTGATTGTGAAATTGCTTTGAACCGGAGTTTTTAAATAAGTGGTAATCTTCACTTCACTGTCACTAAATTCAACGTTTGTTTTATCAAATTCTATGTTTACCGGCATTTTAACGTTTATTGTACCGGATCTGTTTACGCAGTTGGTCAATCCCAAATCGCTTCCATAAATTATGAAGTTTTCTTGGAAATAAGTATCAAGAACCCTCTGATTGTAGGACATGTTAAATGAACCGCCCATATCCCGGTTATTCCATGTCTTAAGGGAACTTACGGAAATGATTGTATTTAAATTGTCATCAGTAATGTTTGCAAAGAATACGAATGTCTCATTCCAGGTTACATTCCATGTTTTATTGTCTAAAACATCCAAATGAGTCAGGGAAGTTATAGTTCCGTTATTGATTATCACATAATCGAAATTATTCTTCTCAAGATAGATTTCCCCATCATTCCAAATGGAATATTCAGTATTTCTGATGCCTTTTGTTGAATTGTCAAGTAAATATGTAAGATTCCTGTTTGGATTATCTGCAGTGAGATTGTTCCCGGTTAAAGTTACATTTGCTCCTTTAGCAACTACTATTGAATTATATAAATTTGTGAAATTGGAATTTGACAAGCTGGAGGTTCCTGATGCAAAGTATACTGCAGTTGCGTAATCATCCATTGCATGAGTATCGTTGAATGAAAGATTATCAATTGTAACGTTACCATTAACATATATTCCACCTGCAGTTCCCCATGCAGCCCAAGTACTGTTGAGTATGGAGTTTTTGACTGTAGCGTTAATGTTGGACAGATAAATTGCACCACCATTATAATCTGCTCCAGGATCATCTAAGAAACATGAATCAATAGTTACATCATCGGAATTAATCCAAGCTATAGATCCTCCATTTGTAGCTGCGGTTTCATTATGGGTTTTGATATTATAAACAAGAGCATTACTACAGTTGTTTGCAGAAATTGTTCCCCCAGACAAGTGAGCTCCATTGGATTCGAATGTTGAATCTGTCAAATTGAAGTTTTTGGAGTTTTCCCAGTAGATTGCTCCACCTTCACCGAAAGGAATACCTTGCGAATTCACATATCCTGCCGCCAAATTGTATTTGAATACACAATAGCTTATATTTGCATTGTTTGAGCCTATTCCTGCAATTGCCGCACCATTGACTCTGGAACCACATGAAGTGAAGTTTACATACTTGATTGTAGCATTATCACCCAATATAACAATTGCACCACCAGAATTTAATGAAATACAAGATGTGAATGTAACATTAATCATTGTCATATTATCTGATTCATCACCAACATATACTGCCCCTGCATTTGGAGAAATACACTCTGTAAATGTTGTGTTTTGAATTGTTGCATTATTTCCAAGCCAATCAATAGCACCTCCACGTCCATTAATAGCATTAGTGATGAAATTGTCTGTAAATGTGGAATTGTATACAGCACAATTGTCACTGTTTTCACCAGCATAAATTGCTCCACCGCTAAAGTCTGCAGTGTTGTTTGTGAATGTGTAGTTGTTAATGTGAATGTCACTTACACCAAGCCATGCGATAGCCGCACCGGAGACATATGCATGGTTTTTATCAAAGGTATTGTTTAAACCGAATCCTCCTGTAGCTTCAGATTCCCTTGCCAGCGCACCTCCGTATTGTGCATAATTAGAAACAAACAATGTGTGTGTAAGATTCATTAAAGTAGCATTACAGTCAATAGCACCACCGTTCTTGTGAGCAATGTTGTCTTTAAAGTACACTTCTGATATGTTACTTCCAGTTGAAATGCCGTTTAGATATATTGCACCACCATAATCAGCAGTGTTTCTTAAAAAGTTGGAGCAGAACACTTGACCTGCTGATGCTCTCCAGTCAATAGCACCACCATGATCTGCAGCTTCATTATCTGTAAAATTGGATGAGTATACTAAATTTGAAGTGCCTGTTCCCCCTACATATACTGCTCCACCGTTACGTCCTGCAGTATTGTTGAAGAATCTTGTATCATTTAAATTTACACCAGACGCTTCAATATTTAAAGCACCACCGTCCTCAAATGCTCCATTTTTGGAGAATGTCACATTTGTGATGTTGGTGTGACCTGAAGTGGTTTCCTCCACATATATTGCTCCTCCTTTAAATGCATGGTTATTTGTGAAATTGGAGTCTTTAATAGTGTTGTTGTCTGAAGCAATGTCAATAGCCCCACCGCTTCCACTGTAAGAATTGGTTACGTTGTTTCCTTCAAATTTACAGTTAGTTATGGTGAAATTATCACTGCCTTCATTAGCATAAATGGCTCCTCCTTTCACATCAGCAGTGTTGTCTATAAAGTTATAATAGTCAATTTTGATATTCTTAACGTTTAACCAAGCAAGAGCTGCACCTGCAATGTCTGCATGATTTGCTGTGAAATTGTTGCGATAACCTGATCCGTTGGTAGCACCTGCTTCTCTGCATAATGCCGCACCATATTGTTTAGCATAATTGCTTTCAAACAATGAATATGTCAGGTTCATTTTTGTGGAGTTACAGTCAATAGCACCTCCATTACCGACAGTAGCGTGGTTGTCTGTAAATATTACATGAGTAATGTTTGTATTGTTTGATACACCGTTTAAGTATATTGCACCACCGTTTTGAGCATAGTTGGAGGTGAAATTGGTGTATTCAATATGTCCCGCATATGCTCTCCAGTAAACAGCACCACCATTGTTTTGTGCTATGTTATTTGTGAAATTGGAAGTGTAGATTTTGTTGGTGGTACCTACACCGCCTACATATACTGCTCCACCATTGTTCTCAGCAGTGTTGGCGTCGAAATATGTTTTGTTTAATGTTACACCAGAAGCCTGCAGGTTAATAGCTCCACCATCAATTGCTGCATTGTTTTTGATGAAATAAGCATTTGTAATATTAGTATTACCTGATTTACTTCCAACAAATAATGCACCACCATAGAATGCATTGTTGTTTGTGAAGTTTGAGTTTATAACTGATGCATTGTTTGCAACCACATTAATAGCGCCTCCATGACCGCCAGTTTCATTTGTAATGTTGTTTCCGACAAAAATTGACTCTTCAATGATACAGTTGTCACTTCCATCGCCTATGAATATTGCACCGCCGCTTGCATTAGCAGTATTGTAATAAAATTTGTAATCAACAATATGAATTGACTTTACATTTATCCATGCTAAGGCCGCACCGGCAATATCGGCATGATTGTATGAAAATGTGTTGTTTTTACCTGATCCTCCGGTAGCGCCAGATTCCCTACATAAAGCAGCACCGTATTCACCTGCATAATTTGATATGAATTGTGTGTTGTTAATCTGACCTCCTGTTGCGTTCCAGTCTATAGCACCACCGTTTTTGGTAGCGTTGTTCTGTTTAAATATTACATTTTCGATTCTGCTGTTTGGAGATGCTCCTCCAACATATACTGCACCACCATATTGGGCGAAGTTTCCTGTGAAATTGGTTTTATTTACGCTTCCGGCAGTGGAATTCCAGTTTACAGCACCTCCACGGAAAGTCGCATTATTGCTCATGAAAACAGATGAGGAAATGTAATTGTTTTCACCAGTTCCACCAGCAAAGATAGCACCACCGTATTCAGCTGTGTTTTCTCTGAAATAACTGTGATTAACAGCTACGGAAGATGCCACCAAATCAATAGCCCCGCCTAATGTGATTGCAGCATTTCGTATAAATCCTGAATCAGTAATGTTAATGTGACCGGAACCTGCTGTTTGGTCACTTCCAACGTATATTGCACCACCGGTATATGCATTGTTGTTTCTGAAAGTGGAACTTAATACTCTACCTGTATCTGCGTACCATTCTATAGCACCACCATGTCCACTAGAGGTGCTGGTTACATTATTTCCTGTGAATATACAGTTGAATACTGTACAGTTTTTACTGCCGACACCAACGTAAATTGCTCCACCGCTGTAATCTGCTGTGTTGTCGATGAAGGTGTATGTGTCAATATAGATGTTTTCCGCTTTCATCCACGCAAGAGCCGCACCTGCAGTTTTAGCATGATTGGAAATGAATGTGTTGTTTTTGCCTGAACCGCCGGTAGCTTCTACTTCCCTACATAAACCGGATCCATTTTCAGCAATATTTGATTTGAATGTTGTGTTGTAAAGGCGCATTTGAGAAGCATTGCAGTCTATTGCTCCACCGTTTTTGATAGCTTCATTGGCAGTGAATAAACTATTTGTTACATTACAACTTAAAGCAGTTGAATTATAGTATATACCTGCACCATATTCCGCATAGTTATTCATAATGGCAGAATTGTTAATGACACCATTTTTTCCAGCCCAGAATATTGCTCCTCCTTTGTTAATATTATCCACATATTTTCCCTGGATTTTACCGCTTGCATTACCATAAATAAAGTTTATATTATTTAAAATAACCTTGTCTGCAGTAATATTAAATATTCTTGAATATCCTAAAGCATTAATTGAATAACCGTTACCGTTAATTGTTATCGGTTCTGTAATATTCACACACCAATCATCAGGAAGGGTGATTTTGTCGCCATAATCTTCACTAGACATGAATTCATATGACCTTGGCAGATTCAGTACGCCACCGCTAGTTGTATTGCCTATTAACCATTGAAGAATATGGAAATCCCCAACAGTTGCAACATTACCGGTTTCAAAACGGGTTACAGATTCCTTATACAAATAGTTAGAATCTTCAAAACCTACAGTGACATTGTATCTGGTATTTTTGGTTAAATTATTCCTGAGAGTTATACTGAACAGATGATATATTCTATTGAAAATTGAAGTATAATTTGCCTTATCAAATGTTAATAATGATACAGGCTGACCTCCACTTGTAACATTTACAATAATTCTGAAAGTATTCTCATCCGGGTCATTCGGACTGGTTATATTAACAACAGCAATAAGAGAACTAGTACTTGCTAAAGATGAGACATTTAACAGATAATCTTCATTATCAGCGAAGTAAGATGAGTATATGCGGTTTGCATATGCGGAACCTATAGAACTTCTAAGGGTCAGTGTTGTTCTACCTGTACTGTTATCACCCTGACCGTCAAAGTTTTTATAATCACGGTAAACCACTATTTCACTTTCTCCCCCATCATCTACAATATAATATACAGCACCACCGTTATGTGATGCAGTGTTATTTGTAAAAGTACAATTGTCAATCCATAAAAGAGAACCGATACTGCCTGCATAGTAAAGTGCTCCCCCATTATATGCACTAGATGAATTCATAGTGGAATTGATTATGTCCACATAAATGTTTTTGCCTATATAAATTGCACCCCCATAATGAGAAGCATTATTTCCTGTGAGAATACAATTTGTTAAAGTCTGATAATCAGCTTTGATATATACTGCACCACCATCATATGAAGCAGTGGAATTAGTAATGTTTACATTTAATAAAGAACAATGTTCTCCGGCCACATATATAGCTCCACCACAACTATTTTCCTTTTTAGTTGATGCATTAACAATAGTCACATTGGTTAAAGATTGATATTGTGAACTCATATATACTGCACCACCATACCAATCGGAACTTGAATTAGTTACAGTGATGTTATAAATTTTAGCATAATTACTTAAAAGATATACTGCACCACCAAAACTGTTAGAATTTGTAGTGGATGCATTAATAATATTTACATTAGAAATCATGGCATTTGAATCACCAGAGATAAGACCCAATTTAATAGCCCCACCATAACGATTAGCAGTGGAGTTGATAATAGTTATATTACTAAAGATACAATTATATGAACTTTTAATAGTAATTGAACCACCAGTATATGCGGAACAGTTAATGAAAGTTAAATTTTTATAGATGGATTTTTCAGAAGCAGAATTTGCTGAGTTAAGATATAATCCTCCAGCATAGTAATTATCATTGCCTGTAGCAGTAACTATATTATGAATGAAAGTTAAGTTTTCAAAATGGAATGCATGAGATCCCTGATTGTCAGAAAATGCTCCGCCTTCATATTTTGCACTGTTATCCTTAAAGGTTATGTTGACTAATGTAAACCTATACTGCGGATCAGAATCACAACGAATTGCACCTCCACGTTCCGCACTATTACCTGTAAAAGTACAATTAGTTATATTCGCATCATAATTTTTTCCATTAAAGTGAATTGCACCACCATAGTTACCGGTAGCACTATTATCTGTGAAATTTGAATTTAGAATTGTTACACCTGTTGAAGTTTCAAAACGTAAAGCCCCACCAACGGTAGCGACATTATCCTTAAAATACGAATTATTAATTAACATATTTTTAGCAGTCTGGGATTGAATAGCGCCGCCTAAACTAGAAGATGCCTTATTATTTACAAAATTACAATAGTCTATAACAGTATTTTCATTGCTTAGTGTTAATTTTATAGCTCCGCCACCTAAATTGTTTCCAGTACCGGAATTAGCAATATTATTAGTGAAATTTGAATATTTCACTACGGAATTACTAGGCAAATAAAGTGCACCGCCCTGATTTGCAGTATTATTTTCGAAATTACAGTTTTCAATAGTTACTTTTGAATTTGAAGTGATTGCTCCGCCGATACCACTAATCTTAGCGTTGGCAAAAGTAATACCCTTCAATGTAACCTCTGCATTAATATTAAATATTCTTGATTTTTGCTTTGCATCAATAACAATATTACCATCACCTATAATGGTTATAGCCTTATTAATAGTTATTCCATTACTGCCTGAATCTGAACCCCCATATGTATAATTTCCAGCCAGTGTAATAACCTCTTCATTGTTATTGATTAACGTTTGTAAATCTGAAAATGATCCGCCATTACCTCTTGCATCACCTAAAGCATCAGAATCATCTGAAACTGAAAGTAAAGACAAATCATTACTTGTCTTGACTGCTTCATCATCAGAAGTAGTCAATGTATCATTTGTGCTGTCACAACCAACATCTGCAGCAGAAACCGCAGATATTGAGCACAAAATGCACATGATTAAACATATTATTAAAATCTCTCTCTTATTCATTTATATTCATCTCCTCACCCAAATTGATGTAAAACTTATTTTACACCAATAAAAGTTTAAAGTTGATATATATTTTAGAAAAACATAATATATAATAATTACTATTCCAATAAATATTAAAAAATATAGAAATATATTCAACATTCATAATTAATTATAAATATTT
>CAZQWN010000043.1:0-14739 GCA_964596915.1 uncultured Methanobrevibacter sp. | reverse complement strand
GATAATATAAAAAAATATTAGTTTAATTAAATTGAATTAAAGATTAATAAAATTGATTTAAAAGAAATAACCTGCAAAATAATCAATTAAAAATTTTAAATAAAAAAAAGTAAAACAATCAAATATTAATTCAATACATCATAGAATATCTAAAAGTAATATAAAATTAAAAAAATCGTGCAAAAATCAAATAAATAAAAAAACAAGAAAAATAAAATAGAATAATAAAAAAATAGAAATAACTAATGAGTTATACAATTATCGAGTTGCCTCTTTAATTTAAACAGTTATTCACCCAATTGATGAAATTTGCTGTTGAATTGCCGGTTCTTTCAGCTTGAGTGTGTCCTTGCCCCCATACAGTTGAAAATTCAACATTGTCAGAGCCGACCTTTCCCAAAACAGCCAGATAGAGGTTCACATCAACGCATTGAGATGTATCTCCCTGTTCGATACCGGTATTTATTCTCCAGTAGGGTGCAACATCGGAGGTTCCGGCACCCTCATAGTAATCGCATAAGTAATACATTGGATTGTACATGTCCACACGTGTCTGCATTGAATTGTTTTTTGAATCTGTTTTTTTCAAATCATCACTGTATTCAGATGCATAATCTGAGGAATAATCACTGTACTTTGAGTATTTGTCACTGTTGTTGGTAAGTAAACTGGCTATGTTTTCATCAAAGTGAGCTGAATCATTTCCACTAAGTCCAAACAATCCGTTTTCGGCTTGGGAGCGGTTTAAGTCATCAAAGGCAGGTGTTGATTTTGAAGGATTTTTGCAATGTTTTACAAATGCCTCCAAGGAGCTAATTTTTGCAGTATTTGTTTTTGCATCATATTCAATCCATGTTTCATTGCCGTTTAATGAATCAATATACTCCTGTGCATTTTCATAGCTTTCCGAACTGTTTGAGATTTCAGTATTTCCCGATGGTATTCCTCCTGTTGTGGTTGGTGCTTCACCTGCAGGCATGTTTCCTGAATCGGTTGGAGCATCTCCTGTTGGCATGCCTCCCATTCCTCCTTGACTTGATGGTGTATATGGGAAGGTAGTGTCATTTAGGAAATTGTTCAATGAATCTTCGGTAACGCTTAGCATATAGTCATAGTAACTTCCTGAAGCATTGATTCCAGAGTCGCTTTCTTCAAGTGTTAATGTATTTCCGTTAGGGTCTTTAAGGCCAAGTTTGTTAATATAGTTTGCATAGTCATTTGCAAGGTCTTGGCTCAGCTCACTGGTAAATGAGGAATTGCTTCTTGCATATTGGCCCATATTCCATTCATATGCTTCATCTGCAGTATCCAAATTGGTAATTGGACACCAGCACATTGCTCCTGAAATTGCATTTGACAGACCATTCCCGTCTTTATCAACCATTGCAGCCCCAATGCTTTCCAGATATGGGTTATATAATTCACTGTTTCCGCTTGCACCCATGATGGCGGATTGAGCTCCTCCCCCACTGTGGCCGAATGTAAATATCTTTTCAGTATTTCCCGGCAGCACATCTCCATTGAATCTGTAATAGCTAACTGCTGCCTTTAAATCAGTTACTCCGTCAGGGGCTTGACCGTTATCTCTTCCATGGCATCCTGCATTCAGGTAAATAAATCCTGCATCAGTGTAGTCTTTAACTTCACCAGCATTATAGTTTGTAGGTGCAGAGCATGAAGAGTATCCGGGAGTATTTACAGGCATTACAATAGGTGCTTCTGCGGCAGTATAGTTTCCAACTTTTCCGTCGCTTTTCAATGTACATGTGTATGTTCCGTTTGAATTTTTACTTGCGTCAAAGTATTTTCCGGGGACATATATTCCGCATGATTCATAAGAGGCATCTTTTGGATCAGCACAATATACGAGACCTATCTGATAGTAAATATCGTTATTTTTATCATAACTCCAGTTATTCATGTTAATTGAGAGTTTTTCAGACAGTGCAGTTGCATTGTATGAGATTCCTTCACCCGCCGGATGGTTGTTTCCATTCATGAGGGCAAATGCGCCTCCGCACGCAATTGCAATAATAACTAAAATTATGATGATTTTTTTCAAACTTTTCATAAATTCACCAATTATAATTAACTGCGAGGCGATATTTAAATGATTAGAATATATTTGGATAACATTTTAATACATGTTTTAATAAATAGTAGATATTGATGAAAAAATTATATGAAAACCTGGAGGCTTGAAGCTTTCTAGGATGCAATTATTGCAATTATAGTATCTGTTCAGGTTTTGGAACTTCCTTAACCTGTTTTTGCATCTCTGACTTCAATATGGCAATCAAAACATATTTTTTGCATTGCTTATTAGTTTTTTGGTATGTTTACTGTGGGGTTTGCTGGTGCATTTTTAGGCTGTCCTGTTGCAATAAGCATATATATTCTGATAATAATTGTAATGTCAATTTTATTTTCATTGAAATAGAAGTGGTATAATGTGGGATTTGTTTATAGAGGTATCATTCCAATTCATTATTAATTTAGTGATTTTTTCCCTTTTAGTAACTATTGGGACATTTACTGTAAAAAAAGTGAAAAATAGTTCAAACATTGCTTTAAACCCTCAGGAATATCTTCCTGATGAGGAAATTCAAACACTGAAACAGGTTTTTTATCTTATAATGATGGCATTGTTTTTCGTTGATTTCACTTATGCGTTCATTGTTTTGGGAAATGACATATATTATTTAACATTTTTTGACATTGTGCTCTGTTTAGTTGCCGCAATTTTCTTTGATAAGGATACCTGGAAGGATAAACTTGTGGTATTTTTCTTATTGCCGTTTGGATCTCTGTCTTTCCTTTTATTTAATTCAACTTATTTGACTTTATTTGATATAATTCACCTTCCGATTTTGTTGTATGTCATTATTGTCTACTATAGAAAATTTAGGGAGTATACTCAAAGCCACGGTTTAGGTTTCACAATCGTTTTATTGTTTTTGATAATTTTCGTGAGTTTTATATTAACAATACTTTTTGAGGGACAAAACCCGTTGAATTCATTAGTGATGGTTTCCAATGCATTTACCAGTAACGGTTATGCTGTTTTAGGAAATAGTGTTGTTGGAAAGATAAACAGTCTCTTTTTAGTCTGGGGAGGGTATATAATATCCGGTGCGGGTACTGCAACACTGACTGCAGCGATTTTACTCAAATACTTTAACCGGCGTATTAAGCGACTTGAACAGTTGATTGATGATGAGGAGGTTGAAAAATGAATCTCATAATTGAAATACTGGTATTTGTTATTGAACTTTTAGTTATCATTGGCATTTTCGCAGTGATGATTAAAGTCGTAAAATTCGCATATGATAAGATTACTTCAAATTCTCGCATATTGTCCCATGAATTTTTAAATCCTAAAAATTATCTTCCGGATGAGGAGATTTCCACATTAAATCAGCTATGTTATCTGGTAATGATAGTGTGTTTCATTGTGAATATTTTATACTCATTTATCAGCTGGGGAAGTGACGCCAATAATTTGATTGCCTTTGACATTGTACTTTCACTAATAGTTGCAATGAATATTGATGGAGAAGGTCGTAAAAATAAGTTATTGCTGTTGCTATTGGTTCCTGTAGGTTCTTTAAACTATTTGTTGTTTTTCAATGATGGGATTTTCATATTGGAATTTTTCCATCAGGTGGTTTTCATATACTTCATTAAGGTTTACTTTATTAAATTCATGAAATACACACAGACCAACAGTCTGGGAATAACAATAATGCTATTGTTCTCAATAGTTTTCATCAGCTTTTTGATTACCATGCCGGTTGAAAATGTCAGCCCTTTAAACTCTCTGGTAATGGTTTCCAATGCGTTTACAAGTAACGGTTATGCAATCTTAGGTAAATCAAGTTTAGGTAAACTTAATTCTATAGTTCTTGTTTGGGCAGGTTTTATATTGTCCAGTGTTGGTACTGCAACCCTGGCTGTTGCAATCATCAAAAGACATCTCAACAGTCGCTTTGATGATTTGGAGAAAAAGATAAAAAAGAATAAGGAAAATTAATTAACTATTCTTTTTGCAAATTCCTGAACATCTTTCAAGTCATTTTTGTCAGGTTTTCCTCTGTGGACGAACTTGAATGCTCCTCTGCAGTGGAATTCGTTTTCGCTCATTTTCAATCCTTTTGCTTCAACTTCATTTTTAACCTGTTTGTAGGTTGACTCGATTAAAGCTGCTGATGAGAAATTAACGACCTCACCAACATTGACGTTGATGCTTTTGATGAAATCCTTGATTTTCTGGTCAATTCCAGCTGCATATACGGCGCTTCCTAAAAAGAGAATATCGACATCTTCTGTTAATGGTTCATCTACTGTTTTTGCTTCAACATTGACTACACTAGCTATTGCTTCTGCAAGCTTTTTGGTATTTCCGGTTTTTGTGTAATATCTGATTGCAATTTTCATTTTTTGACACCTTTTATTTTTGTAAATATATTTTTTTTTAAATTTAAATAATTTGTCAGTTAAAATAATTTCATGCAGATCAATGACAACATTGAATCAATAACGGGAAATCCTCGAAAAGCCATCAACAAGCTGGCTTTCCCGACTATCCTTTCAATGCTTTTGATGTTTTTAAACAATCTCATTGACAGCTTTTGGGTTGCGGGTATAAATGCCGATGCCCTTGCTGCATTGGGTTTCATTTCACCGCTGTATCTGGTAATAATTGGCCTTGGAAGCGGTGTCGGCGCAGGTGCAAACTCACTGATATCAAGATACATCGGAGCCTCAAGATTTGAGGATGCAAACAACGCAGTTATCCACTCATTTATTTTGATGGTTATTGTATCAGTCATTGTTTTAATTATAGGAATTTTCTTTTTGGATGATTTGGTAATACTTTTGGGTGCAGCAAGTGTCAGTTCGTATTGCCTAAGCTATGGATGTGTTATATTTCTATTGAATATTGTATTTTTGGCACCAAATGTCACAGCAAGTGTCTTCAGAGCTGAAGGTGATGTGGCCCGTGCAACAAATCCGCTTATCCTGACTGCTGTTTTAAACATAATCATTGATCCTATATTGATTTTTTGGCTGAATTTAGGAATATTCGGAGCGGGCCTTGCAACGGTTATTGCTTCCCTTGCGGGATGGATATGGATGCTTTACTGGATTTACATTAAAAAGGATACCTTTTTCAAGTTCAAGTTAAACTATTACAAGCGTAAATTGGAAATATATAGAGAAATTCTGGTCGTTTCACTTCCTGCCGGAACAGAAGAGATTATTTTTGCACTGGTTGCGATTATCTTGAACTATTTGATTATCAAAACTGCAGGCGTTAGTGAGGTCGCTTCATTTACAATTGCATGGAGATTCATTTGCATCGCCTTTTTGCCTTGCATGGCAATTGGAATTGCAACAATAACTGTTTCGGGAGTTGCCTATGGTGCCCGCAACTGGCCGAACTTCAATGAGACAATCAAATATTCAACATTGCTCGGTCTGGCAATTACGTTGATTATTTGTTTGGTATTCTTCGTATTCGCCTATCCGATTTGTGAGGTTTTTAATTTCCAGGCTGGAAACATGGCGTTGGTCGACAGGTCAGCTGAAATATTGCAGCTGTTGGTCTTTTATAATTGTCTGATTTCATTTGGAGCAACCGCAGCCTATACGTATCAGGGTGTCGGTTCAGGATTCAAGTCACTTGCACTGACAATGTTAAGGGAAATTATATTGAGCATGGTATTTGCGTACGTTATGGGGATTGTCATGGGAATGGGGGTGTTGGGAGTGTATCTTGGAGCAATCATCGGAATGAACATTGGCTCTCTGATAGGCTTCGCTTTCATTTGGATTTTCAACATGAAATTTAAGCGTGAAATATATTCTTAAGTATTACTTTTTTCATCGATTTAGGGCGTTTAGTAATACTTTAAGATAGTATTACTTTTATTAATTATTTTACTACTATATGGATTAAAATGAAATTTTGCAGAACAAAAAAGACAATTATTTTAGCAATTCTTATAACTGTCATTTAGTTCGTTGATGCAATGCTTGTAATTGCAGTTGGTTTTTTGATATTTGTCGTCATCAGCTGGAATATGCAGAATGTGGTCTTTCAGGACACTTCCCATGAGCAGTCACAGCCAGTTCAGGAATCACATGCAAACAAAACTGAAGTCCAAGAGTTGAATGACACTCCCGAGTCTTTCGAAAGCTCGGGTCAGGGTTATATGAAAATAGGTAAGGTATATAAGGATCCGTCGACGGGAAAACCGATAATGGTTGAAGGTTAAACTTCTTTCTAGGATTCTTTTTAATCATAGTGAAATTTAGAAGTCTCCAACTTAAATCAAGCTGGAGATGTTTAATTTCATTTTCAACAAGATTATAAGTGTTTTAAACTAATCTTTTAATGGATTCATGTAATTCCATTTGATTTGAGTTTGGCTCGCAATTCTGCAAGTTCATTTTCTTTTTCTGCCAGTTCGATTTGGTGTGTTTCTTCTTTTTCTGCCAGTTCGATTTGGTGTGTTTCTTCTTTTTCTGCTAATTGTTTTTGGAATTGCGCTTTGTTTAAGTTAATTTCACTATCTTTTAATCGGATTTCCTTTTGGTGTTGAAGTTCAATTTTTTCAAATTCTTCTTCGTACCAAATTTTCATTCCTCTTCTAGCAGTTTCCCTTTCTTCTTTTAACATATTTAACAACTCCATAATATGATTTTCATTGTATTTTAGTTTGTATTTAATCATTTCTTCCAATATTTTTGTCATATCGTTTTTGATTTTTCCAGTTATTCCTTTAGCCTCTTTGAGTATTTGGCATAATTCTTTTAGAATTTCATATTCGTTTTCAAGTACAAATATGGATATTATGGCTATGTTTAAAACAATACGGTTTTCTATGTCCTTATTTTGTATATTGTTTTTGAGAATATTTAATCTTTTGTTAATTTCTTTTTTGTCAATAGTAATAAAGATTGGTTTGAGTATGTCGGATTCTGTTGAATGATATTCGTTTTCATGTTGCTCTTTTGGAAATGGACTTACTATGACTGAAAGTAGGGGGAGTTTGTGCTTGCATTTTGAGTGGTTTTTGTATCTGTCGATTATTTTAATTTTAACTGCATCCAATACTGTGGATTGGTGTTCAATGTTAATTAAAATTTCTATTCCTCCTTCAAGTTCCACCAGTTCCAGCAAATCCATTCTCATTCCGGTTTTCGGGTCTTTAACTGTATCGTTTTGTAGCAGTTCCTTGAAAATTCCTGGCAGTTCTAATGTCATGTGGAAATCTTTGCTCCATTGGTCTCCGGCAAATCTAAATGACTTGTCCATTGCATCATGTACTGGTTTAATCTCTTCTGCAATCATATATATCTATCCTCATATTTTTTATTTAATTTAATTTAAATAAATTATTTAGTTTTTATATTTAATTTAAAAGTATATAAATTCTTTGATATGAGTATAGGTAATTATTGATTTGTATTTATTAAAAATAAGCTCATATAAATATTGTTTTTAGTTTGTAATTTTCAGTTCTTGTTGTGGTGAATGGAAAATATATATTTTTTACAAAGTATTGCTTTTTAATTTTTTCTCTAACATCATCTTCAACGGCATGACATATGAAGATGTTTGAAATGGAACAAGTAAAACTACCGATTTATACTTATTAAATGTTACTGACATTTTAAAGGATTCAAATGACATTTCAATTATTGCAACAGGCTCAACAATTCTAGCCATACAGCAAATGATTGTTACAACCCAAAAAGCACCTATCAAGACAACTGTAACCCCTGAGGCACTGTCAACAACATATGATTCTGGAATAGCGTTTTACTGTAACTGTTGGATGCTGATAAAAAACCTGTAAAAGATCTTTATCTCACTTTGAAAGTATTTGCAGGCAAAACATTCAAAAAATATTTTGCAGCATCCAATTTTAAAGGTGTTGCAAGCTTTAAAGATGTTTCAAAATTGGCTATCGCTACACATAAAGTAGAAATCACCTCCAAAACTGTATGATGTTCAAAAACAGCTTCATCAATTAAGGTAGCTAAGGCAAAAACAACAGTTAAAGCACCAAAAGTAACTGCAAAGGTTAAAGATCAAATACTTTAAAAGTAACAGTCAAAAACAAGGCAACCAAAAAAGTAGTTAAAATCCTTAAAATTAAAGTAAAAGTATATACTGCTAAAAAATACAAAACTTACACTATTAAAACCAACAAGAAGGGTGTTCTCAGTTATACACCAAATCCCTGAAGGTTGGTAAACACAAATCGTATTATCCTCCGGTAACTCCAAATACGCTGGCAGTACTAAAAGTACAATCACAATCAAAAAATAGAGTTTCATCCTCTATTTTTTCTTTTTTTTATTTTTAAAATTCGATGATTTATTTTAATATTTTTTATTATATCATTAATTTTAATGGCACTTTACTTTTAGAATTTTGACTTCCTGAAAAAAAGAACATGATCATGTTTTTCACATGTAGGATTTCTCATTTAAAAATATTCTTTTTTCAAAATTTAAAAAATTACTTCAAAATTGCCTTTAAATTGTAAAATTGCCTTCATTAATCAGATAATTATATTAATGGAGGATTACATAATATTTTTAGGTGATACGATGGCAAAACCAATTGAGTCCACTCCGATTTTAGAAGGTGAAGATGTAATCGATTTAATAAATTATATGAAAAGACCATTAACCAAAAAAGAAAAAGAATTTAACAAACGTGTTAAAAATGCAAAAAAAATCCCTAGAATTTAATCTAGGTGATTTTAATCTTTTCAATACTCTTATACATGAAAATAGATGTTGTCTCATCTCGTTTTGCTTTTCTTTCTAATTTTTCAATATTGCGAATTCTTTTTGGTGAAAATGAGTTTTTCTTATAAAATTCACATGCATTGAAATAGGCATCAACAGTAATGAATTTTACTCCTAATTCTTTTGATATGTTTTTAATCAAACCGCAAATTGAGGCTAATATTTCATTTCCAAGCCCAATTCCTTTGTACTTCTGATTCACTGCCAATCGACATATTTTCAAGGAGGGATAAAATGGATATTTAACTTCAATTTCTTTGTTGATTTTTTTACATTCTATTTTGTCTGCTGAAATGGAGACATATCCCAGTATTTCATTTTCATGAACAGCTAAATAGGTGACATTCAGGTTCTGTGTCTCTGGGCTAGTGCATCACACTTCAAAAATTGATCCAAGTCATCAACGCCGCATGTAAAGTTGCTTAAGTCATGTTTTCGGAGAGTTTCTCATAGTGATAGTTTTTCAAAATATCTTTTGGTGTCATAATGATACTTTATTTTTTAAATACTAATAATTTTGGTTCTATTTCATATAAAAATTCATAATAAGACTTAATTTTATTATTAATTAAATGTTTACAGGTTAATGTTATTTTCACTGGTTTTTATTAATATTCTAGTATGATAACATTTAAATACTTCTTTCAATAATTACTAATTAATTCATATTTTGGAGTTGATATTGTGAAGAAAAATGATTGGGAAGACATTGATGTTAACCAAAGAAAAACAGACAGGGTTTACTTTGAATCCAGTTTGTTGCAGAATATTTCAGACAGTATTGATTTTTTAAAGGATGAGGCAACACAAATATTGGAAGAATTGGATTCAACTGAATTCAAGCAAAGGATTGATGAGATAGATTTACAGGAGTTCAGTGAAGAGGCCATTAATCAGATTGATGATGTAGTTGATGAGATTTCCCAATTCAAAGATCAGGTAATCAATAAGGATGACCTTCCTGAAGACGTTAAGGAATTTTCCAAAAATACAAAGGCATATCTGAATCGTGATGAGGTCTATATCAGAAAAGCCAGAAGAAAACTTGAAAAAGGCTATTCCCACAGGTCTAACATCAGAGTCATTGAATTGTGTGACAAGACAATCGATATTGATAAGACAAATGTTGAGGCATACTATCTTAAGGGTTGTGCATTGGTAAATCTAAAAAACTATGATGATGCAACTGAAGAGTTCATCAACTCATTGGCTATTGATGGTGATTATTGGCAAGCAAGATTGGGAATTGCCGATATTAACAGGTTAACAGGCGAGTATGAAGATGCAATTGATGTCTATGATTCAGTTTTAAAAATAAATAATGGATCATACGAAGCACTTAAGGGAAAGGCATTGGCTTATTTTGAAATGGAGGAGTATAAAAAAGCTAATAACTATTTTGATAAGGCAAATTCCCTATGTGATTTGGATGTAAAATCCAAAGAGATTTGGGATATGTGTCTTGAAAAGATGTAGGGAACCAAATCCTTACATTTTTTTAAAATATTTAAGTAATGAGCATTATGATGGAATCTTATTTTTTCAGCTCATTACCGTTTAAAGATTGATTCGATGAGTATATATTATTTTTCTTTGATTTAACTTCAATTTTACAGCATTAAATCAATTTTTCAAATTATGGCAATTTTTTTTAGAACATGTAAATTTTTGTATGGGGTCAGAAAATCTTAACCCCACACGCCAATTTTATTTCTATTTCAGAAAACTAATGTAGTTTTGCATGATTCTTGTAAAGATTGGGATTATCTTTACACTATTACTTTATTCAAGCACATATATCTATTTTTTCTTTGATTTGACTACATTTTCACCATATTGAATCAATTTTTTAGCCATGCATTATCATTGTACGCTATTTAAAAAACCTGTTTTCATTTTAAATATATAAATGAGAGGTTAATATTTATATGATATCGAATAGATTTAGATTAGGTGAAATTTAATGGCAACTCAACATGTAACATTGATGATAACAAGTACATTTTACGATATGTTCGGTGAATATTACTATTTCCTGAAGGAGGTTTTTCCTGAATTAAAGGAATATTGCGCCAAACATGACATTATCCTCTATTATAGGGATGTTGCATTCTCCCTTTTGAACGATTACTCTGACAGAAGCATCATATTGGATGACTTCCGCTCCATAGACTTTGACAGGACATTCTTCATCTGCTTCAGGGGTCATAAATTGGGCTGGAAACCTGACTATATGAATGTCAACGGACTGACCCTGGATGAATATCCTGAACTTGTGGAATATGTGGGAAATGTTTCAATAACAGAACTTGCAATCATGCATGCCATTCATCCTTTTGATAAATTTGTAGATGATGACATTGTGGAATTGGATCCGGTAAAACATGCATTATTTTATTTCAGGGATTTCAATTTTGTCGATGAGCTGTCCGAAACTCAAAAAATGTTTTTCACCAATATGGGAGATGATGACAATAAAAAGGTTAATGACATGGAAATCGCAAAGGCCAAGGACTTGATTTTTGAAGTGAAAAAGGATTTCAACAAAAAAGGCCATGATCTTAGAATAAGATATTATGAAGGCAACTGGAACAGCCAGCTGGATATGCATGAGATATTCCTGAAATATGCCGATGAATACTCTAAAATAACAAACATGAACCTTGACATTTTTATAAGTACTCATGAGAAGAACATGTGCTATGACTATAACGGATGTCTTGATGATTTCAAATATGAAAATCAGCCCCTAAAAGAAATTCTCATAAACGATATTATTGAAGGGTTAAAAGAGGAATTCCCTGAAAACTTTAATGAATAGCTTAATTTAAAGTTATTCCACTCTTATTTTTTAATTTTAAGCAAAAGTTGTCTGAGTATGTAAAATTGCATGCATTTCAAACTGACTATTTTAAATATATTGATGAGCATATTTTTATTGGGGCAAATGCCCCCGGATTCAAAAAACTTTTTTTTTTGAGTTTGACTGTGGTGCGATTTAAATTCATGGGTTGGAATGTATTAATTTCTGCCCATGAAAAACTTAATTGAACACTTTTGTACTATCTTATATTATTTTAAGGCTCCAAATTAAACAAAAATACGCTATTTTTAGGTTACTTTTAAATATCTTATTAAATATATCTATAAATACTTAAATTGTTTTAAGTGTAAAATTCAAAAATTGTGTGAAAAATATGACAAACGAAGATTTTGCAAAAAAAATTAAAGACATTAGAGAAAGACAGAACATGTCTATAGAAGATTTAGCCGAAAGAAGCGGTGTAAAGCTTGAAGTCCTTGAAGCTATGGAAGCAGGAGAAGTAATCCCTTCACTCACTCCATTAACCAAAATGGCAAGGGCATTAGGAGTTCGTTTAGGAACATTTCTTGATGACACACCGGAACTTGGACCTGTTGTAACCCGTGGCGGTGTAACTGAAAACTCCCTATATTTTTCAGGTCGTGAAGACGTTACAAACGCAACCAATTTAGAGTTCCATTCATTAGGCGCAGGTAAGATAGACCGGAACATAGACCCTTTCATGATTGACATCAAATATGAGGAAGGCGAAAAGGAACTTTCATCACACGAAGGCGAAGAGTTCATCTATGTTCTTGAAGGTGAAATTGAAGTCATCTACGGTAAGGATTCCTTCATAATCGGCGAAGGCGACACCATATTTTATGACTCAGCAGTCCCTCATCACCTGCACGCAACAGGCGAAAAAGCGGCTAAGATATTAGCTGTACTATACACTCCATACTGAGGTAGATAAAATGAATAAAATAACTTTCAAACCAAATATCGACAGATATCACACAGATTGCTTGAATTTTAACTTGAACACATTGCAATTGAGATTGCATTAAAGAATTGCATTTGGTAACAGTTATTTTATAGATTACAATTAATGAGGTGAAAGTATGAGTGAACTATTTACAGAATTACCGCTCGGAAAATTTTTCGAGTCAATGGTTGAAAAACAGCCAGATCATGAATTTATCGTTTATCCGGACAGAAACTTAAGATTTACATACAAAGAGTTTGACGAAAGAGTAGACAATCTAGCAAAAGGAATGCTAGCTATTGGAATTGAAAAGGGAGACCACGTTGGAATATGGGCGAAAAACGTTCCGGAATGGTTGACCTACATGTTTGCAACAGCAAAAATCGGAGCTACAATTGTAACAGTCAACACAGCATATCAGTCTCATGAACTTGAATACGTTTTAAGACAGTCTGACATGAAGGCATTGGCAATGACTGATGCTTTCAGGGACACAAGCTATTTCGATATAATCAATGAACTTGTTCCAGAACTCAAAAGCTGTGCAAGAGGTCACCTTGTAGCTGAAAAATTCCCACGTCTTAAATTCATTTTCCACGTAGGTCAGGAAAAGCACAGGGGAATGTACAACACCAATGAGTTATTGCTTTTAGGCATGAACTATGACGATGACGAATACCAGAAGGTTAAGGATTCAGTAACCCAACATGATGTCATCAACATGCAATATACTTCCGGAACAGAAGGTTTTCCTAAAGGGGTAATGCTTACAAGTCGTAATATCGTAAACGACGGGTATTATATTGGGGAAAACATGAACTACACCAACAAGGACAGGCTTTTACTTCAGGTGCCTCTCTTCCATTGTTTTGGAACAGTTTTAGGCGTCATGGCGGTTATTACCCACGGTTCCACCATGGTGGTTTTAGAGGAATATGATCCTCTTTTAGCTATTTCCTCCATCCAAAAGGAAAAATGCACATCCATTTACGGCGTTCCTACAATGTTTATCGGTATGATGAACCATCCGATGTTTGAAATGTTTGACATGAGCTCACTAAGAACCGGTATCATGGCAGGTTCAACATGTCCTGTTGAGACAATGAAGGATGCAATCGAAAAGATGAACATGAAGGAGATTACAAGTGTATACGGCCTTACAGAAGCCGCACCGGGTTTCACTCAAACAAATGCGGAAGACTCATTTGAGAAAAAAATCAACACTGTAGGTAGAAAGTTCCCTAACATTGAAGTCAAGATTGTAGACCCTGAAACCGGTGAGGAAGTAGGTGTCGGCGAAACAGGTGAGATAATGTGCAGAGGTTTCAACGTAATGAAAGGATACTACAACATGCCTGAAAAGACTGCCGAAACCATTGAACCTGACGGATGGCTTCACTCCGGAGACCTTGCAACAGTTGATGAGGACGGGTACTACTCAATCGTTGGCCGTATCAAGGACATGATTATCAGGGGAGGAGAAAACATCTATCCTCGTGAAATCGAAGAGTTCCTGTTTACCCATGAATGTGTACAGGACGTTCAGGTTGCAGGAATCCCTGATGAAAAGTACGGTGAAATTGTCGGTGCATTCATCATCAAGGAAAAGGGCTTTGATGAGATAACTGAAGCAGATATCCGTGATTTCTGTATCGGTTCAATTGCCCGTTATAAGGTTCCTAAATACGTGTTCTTTGTGGATGAGTTCCCTCTTACAACCAGTGGAAAAATCCAAAAGTACAAATTAGGTGATTTAGGCCTCAAATTACTTGACGAAAGACGTGAAAGGGGAGAGTTGTAAGCTCTCCTTTAACTATTTTTAATAATTTACATTATCTTTTTTTTTAAATATTTGAAAAATTTATTTTTGATTTTTTATTCAGAATTTTAATTCAATATTGCGCTGTCAATAAATTTTTTCTTAGTTTTTTTATTAATATGTGTTATTTAAAATTTCTAAAAAGAAACTTTTTTTTAACATGTTTTTATGTTATTTCATATAATGTATATTTTTTTTTAACGATTTTTGATTATTTTATAAAGATTCCTGTCATCGGTGAATCATTTTTAATATATTATTGTTGAACATTATTCATTTATTTTTGTTTATTTTCAT
>CAZQWN010000042.1:0-15236 GCA_964596915.1 uncultured Methanobrevibacter sp. | reverse complement strand
TTTGTAAGAACCATGAGAGAAACTGCTCACAAAAAACCTATTATTGTGCTTAAATCAGGTTCAAGTTCTGCAGGAGCAGAAGCTGCATCCTCACACACAGGAGCACTTGCAGGCAGTGACTTAGCATTCGATACCGCATTCCACCAATCTGGAATCATGCGTGTTGAAACCATGGCAGAATTATTCGACCTCGGTTTAGCATTCTCAAAAGCACCACTTCCAAAAGGTGATAAAGTAGCTATCATTACCAATGCTGGTGGAGGAGGAGTGCTTACTGTAGATGCAATGGAAAAAGCAGGACTCCAACTTGTCCAATTCGATGAAGAAACTACTGCAAAACTAAAAGAATGTGTTACTGATGAAGGAAGTGCAAAAAACCCTATTGACGTATTGGGAGATGCACCTGTAAGCAGATACAAAGAATCATTAGAAATCGTTCTCGGTTATGAAGATGTTGACAGTTTAATCGTTATGGTTTGTCCAACCGCATCAGCAGATCCGGATGGAATTGCTAATGCAATTTTAGAAGAGAAAAAGAAATTCGACAAACCAGTTATCGTCGTTAATATGGGAGGCCCATCCTTTGAAGATGCAAATGATGCTTTAAGAGAAAACGGAGTACCTACATATGTATTCCCTGAAACTGCAGTTACTGCACTTGAAGCAATGGTTAAATTTGCAGGACTCAAAGACAAAAACTACGATGATGTGATTGAAAAAATCGATGACGTTGACAAAGATGCAGTGCAAGCAATATTTGACAAAGTAAAAGCTGACGGCAGAGACACCTTACTGGGTAGTGAAGCATATGCTGTTGCTGAAGCTTATGGAATTTCTGCTGCTCCGATTAAATTGTCAACCAGTGCAGATGAAGCGGCCGAACTTGCTGAAGAAATGGAATTCCCAGTTGTACTTAAAATTGCTTCAGATAAGATTTTACACAAATCAGATATAGGTGGTGTAAAAGTAGGAATCTCCTCAACTGAAGAAGCAAAAGCAACATATGATGAAATCATTGCAAACGCTAAAGCTGCACACCCAGATATTATCCCTGATGGTGTGGAAGTGCAAAAAATGATGGATTCCGGTGAAGAAGTAATTGTTGGAATGATTCGTGACAAACAGTTCGGACCAATGATCGCATTCGGTATGGGTGGAATCTATGTAAACCTCATCGAAGATGTTTCATTCAACCTAGCAAAAGGAATGAGTTCTGAAGAAATTGAAGAACAAATTGCATCAACCAAAGTATCCAAATTGCTTGAAGGATACAGAGGAGAAGCACCTTGCGATGTGGAAGAAGTTAAAGAAGCTATCAAAAGAGTAGCCAGATTAACTTTAGACTTCCCAGAAATATCCGAACTTGATATTAACCCAATATTCGTTTACGAAGAAGGATCAAGCGCTCTTGATATTAAAATCAAATTATAATTTCTCTTTTGAGAAATTACTTCTTTTTTATTTTTCGTGATTTAAATGTACGGCGAAATAGATTTGGAACTTTACACATTAGCTATCATCAGACTGAACACCGCTTTTGAAAAACTTGACAACACCGACGTCGATGAAATTAAGCAAATGTTTGAAGAGAGTTTAAGGGACCTGCACACATTATACACAGATATTGTTGAAGACTTAAACCAAAAAGAGGTTAATCTCAATGAATATTATCTGTTTTTCCAAAACGGAAAGCAGACATTTCCACAGTATATTGAAATGCTTGGAAGTGTTGAAAATGAATCCTTGGAAGATGCTATCGGTGATTTAATGAATATTTTCAATAATCTCAACAAGATTGCAGATGCATTTTCTAAAAATGATATGAATAACCTCAGTAATGTAGATAACATTACACAAAACTAATTTTAAATATTTTTAAATCAATTAAATTAAAAATAGAATCGATATTTTAATAAATGTTGATGATAACTGCAAATTTAATTCAACAAGCATGCATTATATGATGTTGAAATTAATCTAAAAAAAAGAAAAGTAAAAGCATAGTAAAACTATGCTTCCCAGAACAAGTTATCTTGAGATATTGTGCTGTTTAAAATACCAATATCCACTTCAAGTTTTTGGAATGAATCCACATCTGATTTGAAACTGTTATCGATACCGGAAATGAATGGGAAACTTTCAAGAGAGTTAACTTCCAAATCAGCATCGGAAACAATGTCTTTAGGTAATAATTCTACAACTTTATCTGAACTACCGTTTTCAATGTTGTCATTGATGAATTTAGTAGCGTTTTCATGAATAGCTATAATATCTTTAGTAGTATCTTCATGGTTTTTGATAAAGTCATCAGATGCAACAACCACACAACATGGGTGGTTAGGCAAAATATCAGCTGAATCTTCTAAAACAATATTACCACTGTCATTTTCAGCAATTGATACATAAGGTTGGAAAGTAATGATTCCATCAATTTGTTTGGTTTTTAAAGCATCATTCATGGATGGTACTTTCATAGCTGAAATATTTAAGTCATCAGTAGATAAATTATTTTGTTTCAAGTAGTATGAAAGCAATACATATTGGATTGAAGCTTCACCAGGAGTTGCGATAGATTTACCTTTTAAATCTGCTGCAGAACTAATTCCAGAGTCTTCAGTTACGACAATTCCACTACCTTCAGTTTGAGCAGCTGAAATAACTTTAACTGGAACACCTTTTTCAACAGAAGATAAAACAGGAGCAATTCCCACATATCCAACATCGACTTCACCACTAGCCATAGCAGTCATTAAGTCTCCACCGTTGTTGAATTGTACAAGTTCGGTAGTAATGTTCTTTTTAGCATATAAACCTTGAGCGTCAGCAACAAATAATGCTGCATCGTGGTCAGATGGCAAATATCCTATCTTTACAGTGTCGTCTCCTCCCCCTAAAAAGTCGAAAAGACCTGCACTAGCTGAACCCATTACTAAAAATGCAGCAAGTGCCAACACTAAAACAAATGTAATTTTTTTATTCATTTTTTCACCGAATTAATTTAAATTAATTACAATTATTAATATTAAATGTATATTATATATAAATTACTTTTAACTTAACAATTGTTATAAATGAATCCCTAATTAATTATTTTAAAAAATAGTATATAAATCTTTTTAAGATAAGAATTATTTACCCGCAAGTAC
This sequence comes from uncultured Methanobrevibacter sp., assembly GCA_964596915.1. Classification (GTDB taxonomy): domain Archaea; phylum Methanobacteriota; class Methanobacteria; order Methanobacteriales; family Methanobacteriaceae; genus Methanocatella. Next base: position 12,090 of record CAZQWN010000042.1, on the reverse strand, counting down.
AATAATTACACTTCATAAATAAATAGATTTCAAATATCGGTTTAGATTTTTATCAACATTTTTTAAAAAGCCAAAATAAAACAAAAAAATACTGACTATATTTCACCATACTCTTTAATAATTTTTTCAATTCCATTATTATTATGGAGTGACTGCAATATTTCCTTTCCGGGATTAGTGTGCTTTTTAATACGTTCATACAAGGGGTTTAAAAATATCTCTTCACCGATTCCCCTTTCCTCAAGGCCCTCTGATGCAATATCCACAATATCTTTGGATAACCTGCACAAATCATTTTTGTCAATGAATGAAGGAACTTCATCGCGAATCAATAATCTTCTAAGTTCTGAAGCCGTGTAACCATTATGATATAATACATCATCATTATCAATAATATAGTTTAACTCATCCAAATTATCCTTTAAACCCAAATGAAAAGCTGCAACACACATCGAATCCTTTATTGGCTGTGTGCAGATGCTTCTAAATTCAACAGTTCCTCTGAATGTCAAGTTTATAAATTTAAATGGTCTTAAGTATTTTATATCACTTATACATGGCTTAACGTCAATTTTTCTGTATTCTCCATTGTAATAGATTTCTCCACTGACATAATCCCTTGAAAAATAGTCCATCAGGTTCATTGACGGGAAGTTTATGTATGCTCCATCTCTCATGACACAATAGATATTCAATGATTCCAGGTAGGATTGGAAATTATCAATATCCTTAAAGTCAACGTCATATGCGCCAATATTGTGAGGGTTTACACCATGGGTTGAATACTCCCAAAGAGAATCCCTGAAACAGGCAATATGATTATGTGCTTCTATCAAAACAGAATTGGAAAACAGTAATGCCTTAATAGGCTCTATTTTTGAAAATACATTGATGGTTTTTATCAGATTGTCCCTTTGAACATCCAATTGAACTTGGGATGCTGATGAAAACATTCCATATTCGGGATATTTGTGAAAATACATCGGAATGTCATTATAATTTTTAAATGACTTCAAATGATGATAAAGCATCAGGTATCTTTCGGAAGGGATTGGTTTATTGACGTTGTATTTCCGGTACGGATTTATTCCCATTCCGGTTAATGTATGATCATATTCCTCAAAGGATTCCTTAACAAATGAGTAATAATCACAAAAGCGCTCATTAATGGAAAACAATTCCTTTTCCTTTCCCATTGCAAATTCAATATTGTTATATGAACAGTCATAACAAACTATATCCTCGGTTTTTGGATTTTTTAAAGCAAATACATTACCGTCATAATCTATTCCATCTTTTTTAAAATCACAGTACTGCCTTTGAAATTTGGAAGTGATTTTGTGAACAACATCGAAATCGACCGCCTGCTTATTCAAATTGATGATTGGAATTTCAATTTCAATGCCTATATAATTTTTAATCTGATTAGTTGGTTTTATAAACTCTTCATACAATTTATTTCTAACCAAATTTCGACTAATCATTTATTTCATCCCAATTAAATTGCTTTTAAGAATTCCTCAATAGCTTTTTCATGATATTCTGTTAAAATGAATTCATTTTCATGCTCTTCGCTTTCAAATATTATTTTTCCATCAATTAATCCGAACAGCTTGTTTAATTCTACGGATTTCCATCCTTCATCATCGGTCAATGGAGTTGATGCCACCAGAAATCCTTCTTCATTTTTAAGATAATACAGTGAATCCCTCATGTTGGAGTGGATATATGTCAAATCCCCATCATGAAACATTAAATTAAGCTTGTTGTTTTTGGATAAATCAGTAATTATTTCTGTTAAAAGATCGAATCGTTCCTTTATTGTAGATGGCGCGTTTTTAGCATTTTCAAATTCATTTACCTTATCAATAATATATAAAAGTATTCGCTCAGAATCAGTGTCACCATTTTCTTTATCCTTGTATTTATCGAGTTCAGGATAATCGAAAATGGTTCCATTGTGTATCAGCATCCATGATCGGTTGTTGTCATCTGCTTCAATAAATGGATGACAATTGGGAGATATTATTTCGCCCACAGTTGCTAACCTAATGTGAGCGAATACATTTTTACAAACAACGGGATTGGACAATATATCTTTTAAGTATTGACTACATGTTGCTTTTATTGGTTCTTTACGTATAACAAATTCATCTGATTGCATGGTTGCCAATCCCCATCCATGTGGATGCTCTTCTGAATGATTGTAAAAACATTCAAGGCACTCATTTACTTGTTTTGGCGTATTTGAATTAAAACAAAAAATTTCACACATTCTATATTATCCTCCCATCATTTCTTATCACAATTGTTATATTGTAATAACTATTGTTATATTATTCTTAGTATATAAAAGTAATGTTAAAAAAAGAGTGAGAATCACTAGGGGTTACTACCTTGCCAGAAAATTTTATCTTCAAAAATTGGTTTTTTGAGAACTCCCAAATCGACTTCCAGATTCACAAAAATCCATAACATCATCTTTAAAACTTTTATTTAATCCAGATATGAACGGGAAACCTGCAATGGCCTTTTTTCAACTTCAACACCACTGACTATATCAGAAGGTAAAAGAGTAGCCGCTTCATCAGTGTTATTGTTGATGAAATCTGTTGCATTCTTGTGAATTTCAACAATTGTACTGGTTTCATTAGGATGGTCATTAATGAAGTTATCTGAAGCTACAACAACACAACATGGATGGTCAGGCAATATGTCCGCAGAATCTACAAGTACTTTTGCGCAATTCTGCTCTGCAATGCTTACATAAGGCTCAAAAGTAATCAAACCATTTATATTGTTGGTTTTTAAGGCATCATTCATTGAAGGGACTTTCATGGCTGAAACTTTCATATCACTGATAGTATGCCGTTTTGTTCCAGATAGTAAGTGAGAAGCATGTGCTGGATTGAAACTTCATCGGGAGTGACTATCTTTTTACCTGCAAGATCTGAAACGGAATTGATGTTAGAATTTTTGGCGATAACAATGCCTGACCCTTCAGTTTGAGCTGCCGAAATAACTTTAACTGGAACGCCTTTTTCAATTGAAGACAATACTGGAGTTATTCCAACATAACCTACATCGACATCCCCACTTGCCATAGCAGTCATCAAATCCCCACCATTGTTGAATTGTACCAATTTGGTGTTTATACCATTTTGTGCATATTTGCCCTGAGCATCCGCAACAAATAGAGCTGCATCATGGTCAGAAGGCAAATAACCGATTGTTACGGTATTGTTACCGTCGCCCATGAAGAAATACCCACCAATTGCAACGATAGCTATGACAGCAACGATAATTGAGATAATCTTTTTACCATCCAATAACCAATATTAAATTATATTTGAAAAATTATTAAAGGTTATGATATGGTCGCAGAAAAGATTACCCAGTGCATGAAACCACATGGAGATGAAGGCATCGAAACAATACAAAACATGAATGAAAACCACAGGGAAATATCTGAATTCGCCTTTGAAAAGGTTAATGTTGGTAAAACTGATAAAGTAATAGATATCGGCTGTGGAGGAGGAGTCAATATTGAAAAGTTTCTTAAACTGACTTCAGAAAATGTGGATGGTCTTGATTATTCGGAAGTTTCAGTAGCCGAAACCATCAAACGAAATCAGGATGCTGTAGACTGCGGAAAAAGCAGAGTTATCCATGCCGATGTCAGAGACATGCCAATTGATGATGAAAGCTACGATCTGGCAAGTGCCTTTGAAACCATTTACTTCTGGCCGGATATCGGCGAAACATTCAGGGAAGTTTCAAGAATAATCAAACCAAACGGACAATTCATGATAGCACAGGGAACAGACGGAAACCATCCCGATGATGAAAAATGGCTGGCCACAGTTGAAGGCATGCATGTTTATACTGCTCCCGAACTAGAAAAATACCTGCTCGATGCGGGTTTTAAAAGCATTGAAAGTTACGTAAAAGAAAACGAATACATAATGGTGGTTATTGCAAAAAAATAATTATCCGCCATATATGATTTGAACCAGTTGTATCTCATCACCGTCTTCAATCACACTGTCTTCGATTGTCAAATCCCCATTCTGTTTTGCAACAACAGTTTGGGCAGACAGACCCAGTTCAGACAATAAATCTTTAATTGTATAATTTTCATTTAGCTCTCTTGTTTCATCTATTTGTTTATATTTCAATTTAAAATTCATTTTTATCATCCTTCAGACTTTGATTTACTATTTTTGCTACTTTTTTTGCAATTGCAACGATTGTAAGTATTGGCGGCCTTCCAGGTGCTTCAGGAATCACACTCGCATCACAAACGTACAGTCCTTTAATTTCACTTTCAAAGTTAGTGTCTACAACTTCACCAACAGCGGCTGTTCCTCCAGGATGTGCTCCCTTAAGGGATGTAGCAACAATCGACTGCGGGTCAACACCTAATTTTATTAAAATCTTTACCGCTTTATCATATCCTTCCTTTATCAAATCAACATCAACTTTTGTGAGTGTCTTTTCAATTTGACCTCTCCCATCAATTGTTCCAATACATGTATCTGCAAATTTAAGCATTAAACCAATGATGTCTTTATCATCAACAACAAATCCTTTTTTAGACATCAAAGGCTGCAGTTGCATAGAATAGTGCGGCGATAAAAAATATGGACCAAATTCTGCTTTAACACCCATCATCAGCTCATTTTTTAGATTTGCATCTTTTAAATATCCTCCAATTGTTGTGAAAATATCAAAGAAAATACTTTCACCGACATTTTCAACTCCTGAGTTTTTCAATATTATTGGAGTGTTTAATGATCCTGCTGAAACAATTACCCTTTTTGCTTTAAAAATATGTTTTTCATTATTTTCATCAATTCCAACAACACCAATGACCTGTTTGTCATTATGTACTATTTCAAACACGTTGAAATTTTCAATTAATTCAGCGCCGTATTCCAATGCTTCTCGAACAAAGAATGTGGAGTCCCATTTTGCATCAAAAATACATCCATTTACACATTTTCCACAGAATTGACATTTTTCAAAGTTTATGAACTTTGGCATCGGCTCAACAATATAACCTAACTCTTCACCTGCATCGGCAATCAGTTTTGTAGAATGTCCCCATAACTTTTTTGGAAAATATTTAACGTTAAGCTCGCCGCTGGCTTCCAAAAGCTCTTCAAAGATATCTAAATTCTTATCATCAAACTGCTGCATTATCGAGTTTGAATAACAGCCGCTGCATGAAAAACACGCATTGCCTATTGAAGATGTTGTTGTTCCGCCGATTTCCTCAATGTTTGTTAAATCCAAGGGGTATGTTAAAAATTCATATTTTTGTTTATCATCATCAGAAAGATTGTTTTTTAAATTTATCTTCTTTGTTTTCATGTGCTTTATGTAGGTTCCGTTCCTTTGACGGCACCCCTTATCCAACATCAAAACTTTATTTGATTTAATACTAAGGTCCTTTGCAACCGTTGCTCCTCCAGCACCGGTTCCAATGACAATTACATCGTAGATATGCACACCTCCAAATAATATTAACAATTGTTATATAATTTTCATATAATTTAAATCTTACTATAGGAATACAAAACAGTCCAAAAATAATTAAATAACGTTTAATTATCTTTATAAATAATTTACAACACTTACCAATCCATACAAAAAGATTTATATACTAAAATATACAACTTTAATTTAGGAAAAAAATAACTATTGTTATATTTCCTAGCTCGGGTAAAATATTTCAAGCAAAATACATATAAAACTCCCTAAAATTGTTTAATTAACTCCAAAAAATTAAACATGTCGAGTTTGAAATATAAAAAACATAACTCCTTAATTCAAAGAGCATCAATGATGCTCTTTAACTATTTAAAGGGATAAAATGAATTTAGAAAATAAAATTAACATTGTTGAAAATATTTTAAGCGATAAAAAAGTTGCAATCGGATTTTCAGGCGGTGCCGATTCAACATTAATGGCATACTTGTCATCCAAAGTTGCAAAAGACACATTGGCCATTACAATTGACAATCATCTGCTGCCCACAGGTTTTGTTGAAAACACCAAAAAAGTTGCAAAATCCTTTGGAATCAAACATGAAATAATCGATATAAATTTCTATGACAAGGAATATTTTTTGCTGAACGATTCCAAACGATGCTACAACTGTAGAAATTTGATGTATTCTAAAATTGAAGAAGTGGCGCTTGAAAATGGTTTTAATTTTATTTGCGATGGCAATAACATTAGTGATCTTATAATTGACAGACCCGGAATATTAGTTACCTATAACAAAGGTTTTAAAACACCATTTATTATAGCCAAATTAACTTCTAAAGAAATTCATTCATATTTAAACAGGAACAACATACCTTACTCCAGGTCAACAACATGTCTTGCAACAAGAATCCCTACAAATACCCGGACCACTCCTGAAAAAATTCAAAGGATTAGCTATTGTGAGGATTACATTTTATCCAACACCAACTGTGAAATCGTTAAAGTCAGAGACAATGGAAAGTTTGGTATTGTTGAAGTGGATAACTTAAATGAAATTTTATCAAACGACAAATTTAAACACATAAATAATGAATTAAAAAGGCAAGGCTTTGGAAAAGTTGCGCTTAATTTATCACAAATCGATGATGATGAACATATTGCCATTGACTTTAACAATGGTTCATTCTCATACCAGCTACCCTTTACAATAAACATTGAAAATACCAAAAAGCAGTTGGATGAAATTGAGCCTGAAACCAATGAAAAGATTGAACTTGAAAAGATTACAATCCATGAATGCGGATTGATTGAAGGACATGATTTGATAAATTATGAAACTGCACTGGATGCGTTCATGGAAATATTGCCAAAATTAAGAAGAAACATAGGTGATTAAATGCCAACAAGATACATAGGTGACGGATACTGGGAAATAGCTTCCAGACAAATGAGCATAGTGACAAGAAGTGAACAGGAAAGATTCAAAGATGCAAAAATAACCATAGTAGGCTGCGGTGGAATCGGAGGCGAAACGATTGAAATGCTTGCAAGAATGGGAATCGGTGAGCTTGTTTTAGTTGACAAAGACGCATTCGACCTATCAAACTTGAACAGACAAACATTGGCTAATATTGCTGATTTGGGCCTTGATAAAAGTGCAGTGGCAAAGGAAAAGGTAAGACTAATCAACCCATATGTTAAAGTTACCACATTCAATGAGCATATTGACCAGACCAATATTGAAAAAGTAATCGGAGACTCAGACATTGTCATCGATGCACTTGACAATGTGTTAACCAGAGTAATCGTGTCAAGAAAAGCAAAAGAAAAAGGAATCCCATATATTCACGGAGCGATTCATGGAACATTAGGTCAAATAACCGTATTTTTGCCAAATAGTGAGAAAACCTATGAGGAAATGTTTAACCTGCCTTCAATAGGTAAAGAATTAAATGATGAAACAATTGAAGATTTAAAGAATGTGACTTCCGGCGTTCCACCTGTTATTGGACCTACACCTAATTTAATAGGATGTCTTGAAGCGTTTGAAGCATATAAAATAATAACTGGAGTTGGCAAGGTTACCGTTGCTCCAAAAATATTGACATTTGACCTATTGGATTTGGGTTCATTCTCTTTAGAAGAAATTTGAATAGAACTTTAATTTCTATTCATTTATTCTAAAATTTTATTAACAATATTTAAATCTAATTTTAAAACTTCATTTGTCTTTTTAGCACTCATTCCGAATTCAAACAAAGCCAAAACATTTTTACAACAGTCTGATTTTCACCTTCTTTAAAACCGTGTTCCAAACCGTATTCATATACTCCTTTTTTCATTACTTTTTCATATAACCAAATAATCGACAATTGGTTTTAAAATTGAAGTTTCGGTCTCATTGAAAATCAAAACTTCAAATTTGATGTGAATGTACAAATTATTACAGTGACAACAGGTTTTCAAGATTGACACTGAAAAGCTACATCATATCCTCCATAGTTTTTCAAATGTTTCTTTTTGGTTTTTGTGTCCTGAAATTCAATGTTTAGAAGAATTCCTTCACAAGTTTCAAAAACCAAATCCACAAATAGGTTTCCCCCTTTTAAGCTCAACAATCCGTTCATATACCCTCTGATTACATGGCAATCAAAGTTAAATGCATCGACGAATAGGTGTCCAAACAGTGTCATGGCAACTTTGAAAAATTTGCCTTATTCTGTGTGACATACTATCGCACCCCATCTTTGATTAATGGTATTAAAAAAAGTAATAGTAATGTGTTTTTGAAGTGTGACTATATGAAAAAATGAAAAAGTGAAAAAAAATAATTAAAGCTATTTTTGAAGATTTACCCTTTCCGGTGCAGTGAAAATAGTAAATCTATTGTCACGTACAAAACCAATCATAGTGATGTTTCCTGCACGTGCCACATCAATACCCGAAGATGCAGGTGCTGCATTTGAAATGATTATCGGAATTCCTACCCTAATTACCTTTATCAGCATGTCAGCAGGCATTCTTCCACTGTATGAAATGTAACATTTTGAAAAGTCATAACCTTTCTTTGAAGCATCCCCGATTACCTTATCAACTGCAACATGACGGCTCACATCTTCACGAATGATAATGTCGTCCTCATATCTCAGCTGTGCAACATGCACTCCCGCTGTCTTTTTCCAGATTTTAGCTTCATCAGTCAAATGTTTGATATCCTTTATTATTTGGGTTGCATCAATGCTTAAATCTGATGTATTGGGTTCAATTGTTTTTAGCTCAGATCTTATTCCTCCAGCATTATCAGAATTTACTCCCTGATATTCCAGAAGTCTGCAAACACATGCATGTTCACAGTTTCCCTTTCTTTCCTGAACAATTCCCTCCTGTTCAAGGTCTTCTTCAGGATTGTGTGTTAGCTTTGTTGATACAAGCACGTTTGTTCCATCAAGTTTTATAGATTCTATATCTGAGTAATCCTTTATTAAACCCTCACCAAGGCAATATCCTATTGCAAAGTCTTTTAAGTCTTTTGGATATGTGGAAAATTTCCTTGGAGGTAAATAATCAATGAACAAGTAAGTGTATTCATCATCGACACTGTTTTCTTTAACTGTTTTATATTCACCATCTTTCCATTGGATAACCTCAGTCTGTCTTAAAAATTCCATATTTTCTCAACCCCAATTATATATTTTAACAATTGTTATATTTATATTTTAAAAAAATTAAGAAATTAGACAAAACACTTTACTTTTTCCAGTAACTGTTATTGCAGGTCTCTCATTGTGATTTTTAATGCTACTCGGTTTTCCACTTGGTTAAGAATGCAGAATCTTTTAAAAAAGCCATTACCGGAAAATGAAATCAAGATTCGTGCAGTTGATTAACTCTGCACTCTTATCCATATCTGACTTTCCACCCAACCCAACATGAATGGACACAATCTTTAACCTATCCTCAAAGCCAACCAGCATATCCCGATTGGATTGGACTTTCCTAAAGTATTGTGGTAATAGAAATCTGGTAATCTGCAAGCCGTCAGCGCCATTTTTCAGCCAAGATTTTGCAAATTTCCAAAGAATTTTCCTCTTTTTGGTACAAGTTAACTTTACAGTTAATGAAATCAAATAGTCTGTTTAATCAATTTGATAATTTCCAAAGCCATTCTTACACGATTGAATGTGTTACGTGCAAAATCATCACTGAGTGTATTTTCAAGCGAATCCATGACCCCGGACATAAAATTTATTGAATAAATTTAATAACCTTGTACATCAAAGTGATTTTTAACTTTTAGATAAAATTCCTCACTTGAAAAGCCAAAATCATTATTAAAAGATTTATAAGCCAATTCACAATCTTTATTTAAGTTAAATCTAAAATTAGGGATTTTGTCGAATAATTTTTTAAAACAAGTAATAGCATGCTCAGGCAATGGAACGTCCTCAAATGGAATATCTTCAATTAGGATTGTCATGGACATGGAAAGGACAGAGAATTGAAGAGCAGATGCATAGGCATCATAATACTGCTCATAATCCAAATTAACATCAAAATATATCAAAAAGTTAATCAGCACATGGGAAATCCAAATCAGAGAGTTAGGTTCAAATTTTTCCAGTTGCAAATCTGTGAACTTGAAAAGCTTACTTTCCATATCCATATCTTTATCATCATCACAAAATTTAACAAAATCCATGAAAGAGTAATTTGTAAGATATTTGAGATATGCCTCTTTTACCTGTTCATCACATGAATATTTCTCAATTTTTTTTAAATCCTTACGTCTTAATATTTTTGGATAAGTAAACATAAAATCATCCTTTTTAATTTTAGTCCGGATTAACTGCATCTATTGTTGAAATATATCCTGGCATTCATCAAAATCGATTTCAGATTCATTAATGACAAATTCACCATCACAGACACTAAAGAAACGTCAAATTGCAATTTCCAAATCAATTTTCTGCACTTCCAATCAACAAGGGATGTGTAACCCTCAGTATGTTGTACACAGAAATGATGGGAAGTTTCATCTTCTATCCAATGCTTCATGTTAGCTGCAACGGCGACCTGACCTATTCAAAACAATCCTCACTAAATTCTAATGAATTTGAGAAATCACCTTCGAAAAATAACTCCGATGATGAACTCTTCATCACCATGAACACTTTGCCTCAATTTTGAATCAACATTTGATTGTGTTTGAGAAGGATGCCAAAGGAGTAACAATCATCATATACTCATCGTATTCTGTATCATCGGCATTTGAAGCAATGTAAAAATCTTCCCAATCAATTACAGGACTTTAAAATCCATATTTTTCATCATCGAGTATTATGAATTCAACAGGAATATCATAAGGATTACTGATTGTTTATGTAGTTACTAAGTTTATAGGCATTTTCAGAAATTTTTGTACCGTCAAAAGTTCTGAAACTTTTTCTGGATTTAATTACTTCCAGTCCATTACTACTCATTAGTTAACAATTAAACAATCCCTCTTTCAAAGTTGAAAATAGATAATGTAAACAAAATATTAAAAAAATAAAAAAAGACCCATAATGGGTGGAAAGAATTATAATAATTCTTTTCTTAAGTCAATGGTGTCTTTTAAATCCGGACCTGTTGAAATAATAGTCACAGGAACACCAGTTTCAGTTTGTATGTCTTCAATGAAAGCCTTGGTTTCAGCGGATAACTCACCATAATCCTGTACACGTGCACAATCAAATAATCTGTCGACACATGTTAAAGCTATTTGAGTTGCGCCGTTTATCCTGCATGATTCTTTAGCAAGTTCCATGTCAAAGTAACCTATTCTTCTGCGTCTTCCAGTCACTACACCATATTCCTCAAGACCTTTACTTTCAGCTTCCTCCTGAGTCATTTCTGTTGGGAAGGGACCTTCTCCTACACGAGAAATATAAGATTTAAATACATTAATGACTTCATCTATTTTAGTTGGTCCAACACCAACATCTGCAGCAAATGTGGATGCAGTGGTGTCTTTACTTGTTACAAATGGATATGTTCCATAATAAAGTGAAAGAGCAAAACCTTGTGATCCTTCTATAAATACATCATCACCATTGTCAATAGCTTCATTGACTTCAAGAGATACATCAGTAATATAATTTTCAAGTTCCGGGACATCTTTAGCCAAATCAATAGTTCTCAATACACGATCTGAATTAGCCGGTCCACAACCTGAACCTGTACTTCCAATCTTTTTAGCCAAATGTTCAGATTTGACATCCCTATCCATATGGTCTTTTGAAATGATCGCACATCTAGGATCCACACACATCCTTTCTTTAACATTATATTTCTTCAAGTTTTCGAATTCATTGAATAATACATCAGGATTAACTAAAACTCCTGCACCAATCATAAGTTTAGCATCCGTATGTACAAAACCTGATGGGGTTAATCTTAAACCATATTTTTCTCCATTGAATTCAACGGAATGCCCTGCATTTGGCCCAACTCCCGCACGGGCAATAATATTTGGTTTATCAGTGTCACAAAGGTAAGTAATACATTTTCCTTTACCTTCATCACCCCATGCTCCACCAACTAAAATACTACAAG
>CAZQWN010000041.1:0-15771 GCA_964596915.1 uncultured Methanobrevibacter sp. | reverse complement strand
ATCCATGTAGTAACAGGTTACTTCAGTATCAGGTTCGTGGTCGATACATAATTGTGCGTTTTTCATGGAGTACATACAACATACTCTGGAACAGTATGGTTTACCGATTTGTTCATCTCTGGAACCGACACAGTGGATGAATGCTACACGTTTAGGTTCGATACCGTCGGAAGGTTTGATTACATGTCCACCAGTAGGACCTGATGCGTTAATCATCCTTTCAATTTCCATAGCGGTAATAACGTTTGAGAAACGTCCGTATCCGTATTGGTAAATTCCAGATGGATCGAATGGGTCGTAACCGATTGCAGCAACAATAGTACCAACTTCTAATTCAATTTGGGTAGGTTGTTGGTTGTGGTCGATTGCGTCTGGTCCACATGCTTGTACACATAAGTTACATTCGATACAGTAGTCTTTGTCGATAGTTGCACATAATGGTACAGCTTGAGGGAATGGGATGTAAGCTGCTTTTACCATACCTACACCTTCGTCGTAGTAGTTAGGTATTTCGATAGGACAAGCTTCTTGACATGCACCACATCCAGTACATAAATCTTCATCCACATATCTTGCTTTTTTCTCTACAGTTACCTTGAAGTTTCCGATGTATCCGTCTACATCAGTAACTTCTGCGTAAGAAATTAATTCGATGTTTTCGTGTTTGGAACAGTCTACCATTTTAGGTGCTAAAATACACATTGAACAGTCGAGAGTAGGGAAGGTTTTATCCAATTGTCCCATACGTCCACCAATGGTTGGGTTTCTTTCTACCATGTAGGTTTTGAATCCCATGTCACCTAAATCTAAAGCGGTTTGAATACCAGCTACTCCACCACCGATAACTAATGCTTTGTTATCTACTGCTACTTTAGTAGCTTCTAATGGTTCGAGTAATCTAGCTTTTGCAACAGCCATACGGGTTAAGTCTTTAGCTTTTTCGGTAGCTGCTTCAGGTTCGTTCATGTGTACCCATGAGTCTTGTTCTCTTAAGTTAGCAAATTCAAATAAGAATTTGTTTAATCCTGCTTCTTCTACACATCTACGGAAAGTAGGTTCGTGAAGACGAGGGGAACAAGCTGCTACTACAACTCTGTTCAAGTTTTTCTCTTTAATATCTTCTTGAATCATTGCTTGACCTGGGTCTGAACACATGTATTTGTAGTCAGTTGCGTGAACTACATTTGGTAAGGTCTTAGCATATTCAGCTACACTAGGACAGTCTACGACTCCACCAACGTTTACACCGCAGTGGCAAACGTAAACACCGATCCTTAATTCTTCGTTGTTATTTTTATCTTCTGCCATATTAATTCACCTTGTACAAGTCGTGAAAAATATCTAATATATAATAAAAATTGCAATTTTTTAAAAAAAGTCTATAGAATTTTTACATAGTATTAGATATAAATATGTAGTTAGTCCACATATTTAAAGCTTTCTAGTGACATGTTGGAGTAAAGTATATATATGATGAATTAAAATACGCTTTAAAACAGCTTTAATAAATTAAAAAAGAATAAAAAAACCATATTATATAAAAACAAGTGTAATTGTTAGATTTATGAAAAATAATTAATTTAGGTTAAGATAAATTTAGCTATTTTTAGCTAGATTAGCATGATAATTACAGGTAGTGTAATCAAAGAGATTACAGTGTTGATTAATATGCAGTCTGAAGTCAGTTCGTAATCCAGCTTATAGGTAATTGCAAGCAGTAACGACATCATTCCTGAAGGCATAGCTGCCTCAACAATAGCTACATTATACTCCAAATTGACTAATCCCAAATAATTAACAATAAAAAATGCAACTATAGGGAAGAATGCTAATTTCATGAGAGATGTGAACACAATCATTGCCTTACTTCTGGATAGCGCTGAAAAATCAATGGACAACCCTAAAGTAACCATAATCAATGGAATTGCTCCCTGACCGAGATAGTTGACAGTATAATCCAAAACTGATCCGATTGGAATGTTGAGCCAATTTAAAGTCAACCCCAAAACGACAGCCCACAATGGCGGGAAAAATGCAATTTTTTTAACTGCTGTTTTTACAGTTCCGCCAAATTTCAAGATTAAAACAAATGATAAAATTAGAAATATGCACAATGTTGCCATATCACAGAATATTGCCCTTAAAAAACCTGCCTGACCGTAAATACCCAATGTAACAGGATAACCCATAAATGCAGTGTTGGCAATCATGACAGTGACAAGAACAGACCATAATTTTCTGTCCCCTAATTTTAATTGTTTCAAAATAATATAAGAAACACTGCCTGTTACAAATGATGAAGCCAAAATAATAAACGGCAGGATTCCTAATTTTGGAATCAATGATAAATCAGCACCGTATATTGCATGAAAAATCATACACGGCATTAAAATATACATTACTATTTTATTGAATGGGTCAATGTCCTTTTCAGATAGAAAATCTATTCTTTTAAGGAAATATCCCAAACCAATCATTATGATTATGGATAAAATAGTAGTTAAAATAGCATTCATACAGCTATAATTTGAATTTTGTAATATATAATGATTTTTACACTAAAAAGAAAAAAAGAAAAAGTAAAATTAGCTAACGATACCCTCGCTAGTAATTTTAAATACACATTCGCCTTCAGGCAAATGAGGAGAATCCACCAAACGTGCAATTCTTTTGCCTGCTAAACCTTTTTTAAGCCATATTCTGTAAGTGGATGCGTGACCTAAAACGTGTCCCCCAATTGCTTTTGTAGGGCTTCCAAAGAATGAATCCGGTTTAGCCTGAACTTGGTTGGTTAAGAATACTGCAACATTGTAAGTGTTGGCAATTTGTTGAAGGGAGTGTAAATGTTGATTTAATTTTTGTTGTCTTACAGCCAATGATTCTCTTCCAACATATTCTGCTCTGAAGTGAGCCATTAATGAATCGACAATTACCAATTTGATATTGGATCCGTTTTGAATGAGTTCGTTGATTTTATCAACCATTAAAATTTGATGAGCTGAGTTAAATGCACGAGCAACATGAATTCTACTTAAAACCTGTTCAACATCCAAATCGAAACCTTCGGCAATTTGCCTTACTCTTTCCGGACGGAAAGTGTTTTCTGTATCTACAAATACGCATTCACCATCAAGACCGCCTAGTTCTTCAGGTAATTGAACGGTTACAGCTAATTCATGGGAAATTTGACTTTTACCGGATCCGAATTCACCAAACACTTCAGTAATGGATTGGGTTTCAATTCCCCCACCAATTAAATCATTGAATTCTTGGCTACCTACAGTAATGTGACCAACGTCTTTTCTTCTTTCATCGACTTCTAAAGCAGTTTCGAAATCAATGTTTTCAGCTCTACGAGCCGCTTCAATAACTTTTTCAGCAACTCCCTCACCAATTTCTGCTTTAACAGATAATTCTTTTGGAGTAGCAGTTGCTAATCTCATCATATCAGCAAAACCTGCATCTCTTAATTTTTCTGCTGTTTTTTCACCAACACCCGGTAAATCTGCTAATTCTACCATAATAATCATTCCTTTATTTATTTAATTTAAAAATATTTGTTTAAGATTTTTTTAGGACTTAACCTATTTTCTTCATTGAATTCATCAAAACTGACATTAGCTATAATTTCAACAGTTAAACCATTAAGATCTTCGAGTTTATCTTGAATACCATAACCGTCTTCTATAAGACTAATAATTTCTTCTTTTTTCATTCCAATAAGCTCTTCTGCTAAATTGTCAAAGAATGTGACTTGAATATCTCCAGTATCATCTTCAATTCTTGTTGGAATCATTAAAAGATATTTAGGTTCATCGAAAGTGTATCCGCAATTATCACAAATATACTCATCCATGCCCTCTTCCACATTATTGTTACAGTTTGGACATCTTTTAAGTAACACCCTGTCTGGGCTGACTTCTTTGATAGTTCCTGTAACACAGACATTTGTATCATCTTCATATAACGATTCAATGGATTTAGGAGTGTAAATTTCAGCCATCAAATCATCAAGGGAAGGTAAATTTTCCAATTCACTTTCGCTAGGTTCAAGAATTGTAGTAGCTCTGGACACGTTTGCTTCTAAACGATTGTCCATGTTTAATGCTAGACGAGGATTTTGTAATTTGATTCCATCACCAATTTCTCTTTCCTTAAGTGCATCATTATCCCATAGTGCAACTCTGATTGTACCTGTATCATCAGCTATTTCGATATTTCTTACATGGCCTGTATCACCGGTATCCCTGTCAAAGTCACGAACATCATTGATTTCAATTATTCTACCAATTATAATGGTATCTTCCTCATCCTCATCGAGATCTTCAATCTTTTTAGAATTGTAAATTGCCTTTTCAAGAGTTGACAGCTCAGGTATAAACATTGCAGATGCTTGTTCTTCAGTTAATTTGATAATTCTGGAACCGCTTCCAATGTTCAAATCAACACTCATCATTCCAAGTCTGGTTCTTGCATTTTCAATTTGGTATGCATCTCCAACAACATATTCTTCTCTAGCTTTCTCATTCCAGAAGGATAATTGAACTTTACCAGACTCATCAGCAAACATTACGGAGCGGACAATACCCACACTTCCATCGTCACGTTGGAATTCATTGATGTCATTGACTGAAAGAATTCTACCAATTACATCAATCTCTTTTCCTTCATCGTCAATTTCGGCAATGCTTCCTATTGGAACCGGCCTTAACTGTTCCCTGATAGCTTCGAATTCATCTTGCTCTTCAACAGTTAAGTTTTCAGGATTAATTGTGATTTGAGTATTGAAATTGGTATTCATTGAATATCCGCTTTCAGTATAATCATCGAAACGAACATCCCCACCAATAATTTTGACTATGTCTCCCTTGTTAATAGGTAACGCTGTATCATCACCCCACACAGTGACCCTGATGGAACCTGTATTATCTCCAACATCAAAGTTCCTTAATCTTCCTTCAGAATTGTCCTTTTTTCTTAGAAATGTTCTAATATCCTGAAGTCTAACTACAACACCTTTAATTGAAACGTCCCTTTGTTCTGATAAATCACCAATCCGCATGAATTCCTGTTCAATTTCAGGAACATCGAATTCACCTTTGATGATTCTTCCGTCCCAATGGGTCAGGGAAATTTCTGAATCCCCATCCATATTAACTCTTTCACGAGCCTGTGCTGCAAGAATTTTAACAGTGTCACCATCTTCCAATTTTAAATTCTCGATTAACTCTACATTTTTGTTCCACAGAGTGTATGTGATTTTTCCGGTTGCGTCCTGCAATTCCAGGGAAGCGACTTTGCCCTGTTTTCCATTTTTTTCATAACTCCTAACGGTCGGAATTCTTAAAATTCTTGCTATGACATTGACTTTGGTTTCAGGTTCAATGTCTGCAATAGGAGTAATAGTCTGTTCATAAACAGGATATTTTGAAGCATCCTCTTCAACATGTGCAATTGTGGATCTTTGTCTTAAATTAGCTTCGAGTCCTGAATAACCCTCTTTAATATCGACATTTTTAATTTGAATTATGTCACCTTCATTAAATTTCTTTAAAAGAGGCATATTCTGAGTCCAGAAAACACATCTCATGGTGCCCGTATTGTCTTTGAGCTCGACATTGCAGACTTCACCTTCATTACCTTTACGTGTTTTGAAGGATCTTTTATTAGAAATAGAGATTACCCTACCTGAAACATGAACATCTTTACTGCCGTCTTCCAAATCTTTAATTAATTTGTCAGCGTATTCAGGTTTTTCAGAAACTACTTCAGGTTCTTCTGTTACAAATTCACCAACAACCATGTCTGCAAATGTAACATCCCCCATGAATGAAGCATGTTCATTTTTATTCTTGAATTCTTCCATACGATTAAAGAATTCTTCTTCTGTAATTTTATCTTTTACTTTATCATATCTTTCTTGAAGTTCTTCTGTCATTGTAAATCCAGTTTCTTGATGAACTTCTTGAGATCCGTCAATTTCTTGAGAATCATCTGAAGTTTCATCATCTTCAGAAATTATTTCAGTGCCTTCAACACCATAATTTCCTAAAATCATGCGGGCCAAATCGACGTCGTTCATAAAGTCCACATCACCGTAACTTTCACGTAACTTTTCGATTTCAGCTTCAAACTCTTCTTCAGAAAGTTGATCTTTTATTTTTTCATATAATTGTAAAATTTCTTCTTGCATACCAAACCCCTCATAGAAAAGTTAATTATTATTTTATAATTAGAATGTATATAAAGTATTAGAGAGAGCAGTTGATGAGTATTATATTGAAAATTTTATATATATTTCACTTAGATGCACAGTTATGAAAAGGTGTAAAATAATCAATATGCATTGGGATTTTTCTTTAAAGCTGTTTTAATCATTATTGCCAAGTCCAAACCCATATGCCAGTTCTCTACATATTCAATATCATATTCAATACGTTTTTTAATTGAAGTGTCTCCACGGCACCCATGGATTTGAGCCCAGCCGGTTATGCCCGGCCTCACTTGGTGTTTAACCATGTATTTTGGAACATCTTTTTTAAACTGTTCTACAAAATAAGGTCTTTCAGGCCTTGGACCAACAACGCTCATATCTCCTTTTAAAACATTGAAAAATTGAGGCAATTCATCAATACTAGTTTTTCTAATAAAGTTTCCGACAAGCGTTTTACGCGGGTCGTCTTCAGTTGTCCATTCAGATTTTTCCTCATCGGGATTTTGAACCTTCATGCTTCTGAACTTATACATCATGAATGGCTTTCCATTATGACCTATCCTCTCCTGCTTAAATATAATTGGGCCTCTTGATGTTAACTTAACTGCAATTGCAGTGAGAATCATTATTGGTGAGGTTATGATTATTGCAATAATGGAAATGATATAATCGGAAGCGTATTTTAAAAACTTGTTAAACTCATCATCCAAAGGAACATAACGAATGTTGATGATTGGAATATCTTCAATCATGTCGACAGACGGCTGGGCAGGGAAATACCTAATATAATCAGGGATTATTTCCGCCTTAATTCCCACCCGCTCACAGCTTTCCACAAGCTCATTGATTTTATAATAATACTTTAAAGGAATAGCTAAAACAACCCTATCAAAATTGTTTTTATCCAAAACATCATCCAGATTACTAAATGTTCCAATGACTTCACTTCCGGACCTTTTCATTCCGACATGTTCGGCCCTGCCCAAAAATCCTTTTACAGAAAATCCGAGATAAGGGTTATTCTTTATTTTTTCGGCAAATGAATAAGCCAAATCATTATCCCCAACAATTAGAATATGCTTCAAATTTCTATTATTTATCCTAATCTTTTTTAAAAAGCTTCTCACAACAAATCTTTCAATGATACCGAAGAATGTAGCAATAATGGATAAAAGGATGAGCATGATTCTTGAAAAGTTTGGCTGATTGATAATAAACAATATTGACACCAAAGCAAAGAACGCTACAATATTTACTTTTATGATTTGGGTTGCCTCTGAAAAAATATTTTTATATGTTCTGCGCGGTTTATACAAACCAAATGCAAAGTAAAGTATTAAATAAATCGGAATTACAGCAAATACTAAGAAAAGCAAATAACTTTGAAAACTTAAATGACCTCCTATCGGTCCGAATAAGGTGGTATTGAACCTTAGCCAAAAAGAACATGCCAGTGCCGTTACAATGACTAAAACATCAACCAATACCAAAATTATATTTAATAATCGCTGATTTTCCTTTATCATAATAATTACCAAAAAAAACTAGTTTCAGTTTCTATATTAGTTACTATTATTATATATAACTATTATTTTTTGAACAAATTTAAAAAGAGTTTTAAAATACATAAAACAGCAATGCCGATGTAGACGACAATATTGGTTAAGAAAAAGGATTCGTTTGCATGGTGTTTTTTATAATATATGTACATTGCACGGTAAAATTCATATATCAATTTATTCTTTTGTTTTTTACTGCTTGCGCCCTTAAGATGTGTTATTGAAGATTCACCGCAATATACAATCTTCCAACCGCCCTTTTTTATTCTATAACACAGGTCGATGTCCTCCCCATACATGAAAAATGTCTCGTCAAGAAATCCCACTTCATCCAATGCATCTTTCCTTATGAACATGAATGCGCCGGTCAGGCAATCTATCTCATATATTCCGTCATCGGGCAAATCGGTCAGGTTATAGTTATCTTCCTTGCTGCTGGTCGGAATATGGAATAATCTGAAAAATGAGTTTTTGACATTGGGAAAACTTCTCTTGCAAGCCTTATCCAACTGACCATCCTCCAACAAGACCCTGCATCCGCAAGCTCCCACATCAGCATGTTTTTCCATATAATCATAAATGTTCTCCAGAGTATTTTGCCAAACTATTGTATCTGAGTTTAAAAGCAGAACATAATCGCTGCTGACATGCCTTAAAGCCTGATTGTTTCCGGCCGCAAACCCGTTGTTTTCAGCTGAAGCTATAAATTTTACCCTATCTTTAAAGTATTCCTGCAATTGAAATAAACTGTCATCCCCGGATGCATTATCGACTACAATTATTTCATAAGAAAACGGGTAAGAATATTGTAAAATAGAATCAATTGTATTTCTAGTCATTTCAAAAGTCCGATAATTTACTATTACAATGGAAAGATTCATAAAACTCAACTTTACCTTTTTAAAAATTTAATGGTGTTAATTATTAATCTATATTCAATTTTTAAATAATTTATTGTATTTTTTGATTTGAATTTTGTCTTGGAAATTTTATTACGGGTAGACAAACCCTCCATTATTCCCTCAAAATAAATGTTTCCAAATCCTTTCTTTACAAAAAACAGGTATTTTATGAAAAATCCTAAAAATAAAAATATGAAATTGACTATCTTCAGCGGAATTGGAATATTTTTATATACAACCCACACATTGTTTCGGGCGGCCAGCCTCACTTTAAACTCATTGTATCTGCTGCCGCTTGTTGCGCTTCCTATATGATAAACAATTGCCTCCGGGCATAAGAGATTACGGTAACCGTTAATTCTTGATCTTAACGCAAGATCAACATCCTCCATATATGCAAAAAAGTTATCGTCGAACATTCCTATCTCTTCAAGCAGCGATTTTTTGTACAATGCCGCTCCCGCACAGCTTGAAAAGATTTCCTTAACGTCGACATACTCGCTTGAGTTGTGATTTTCCCCTGTTTTTTTAGTCCAGGCAAGCAAATTGTATTCATCGCCAACATCATCTATCAGCTCCTTATTGTCATACTGCAGCATTTTAGCCTGAACAGAGAAAATATCATCACTGGAAGAAATCAAATCCACCATCCGGCCGATAGAACCTTTCTTGAGTTCTGTGTCGTTGTTTAATGAGAAGATATATTCATATTTGGCTTTACTAATTCCCTGGTTAACCGCTGGAGCAAAACCCAAATTTTGGGAATTTTCAATCAAAACAACGGGAAAATCGAATGTGTTGATGTTAATGAAATCTTTACTTTTATCGAAAGACCCGTTATCGACAATGATGACTTCCCCAATGTATTCACTATCACAGTTAAGTGAATCGAAAAATGTCTTTAGGAATTTTTCCCCGTTATAATTAGGCGTTACTACTGAAACTTTCATACTAATCAATCGAATTTTTAAATCTAAACCACAATTTATAATACAGTTTCGGATTATATAAGAATGATTTAATTTTTAACCTGAATTTGAAATCCCCTCTATATCTTGATAATTTAGACAATAAATCTTTTTTTCTCATTACATTATAAACTTCATCAAAACCATAGCAATTATAAAAGAAATAATTCATATTGCCAAAAATAGCTTTAGGAACCCTGGAATATATAACCAGCTTAGCCAAATCATTTCTTCCATTCATTCTGTAAAAACTGGCCAGATCCTCAAAAATTTCAACGATATCGAAACGTCTAAACTCGGAAGTTCTTACAGCAGAATCCGTACGTTGGATATAGTAATATGTAACCTCATTACTGATATGAATTCTGTTGCCGTGAATTAAAGCCTTTAAAGCAAATTCGATGTCTTCTCCATAGACAACTCCGGGCGTGAAATAAATATTGTTGTTTTTGATAATTTCAGAATTATACATCAACTGGAAAAAATTAAATACAATCTCCATATTAAGTTCCTTTTTAATAAAATCCTCTGTTGAAATGGAATTAAAATTAAAATAATTCGGACTGGATATTACATCCCCGTCTTTTTTTGCAAATTGTATTAAACTAAAATCATAATCCTCATTATATAACTCTGATAAATGATTTTCAAAAACCAAATCGTCACCATCAACAAAAACAAGATATTCGCCAGAAGAAACATTAATCCCCCGATTTCTAGCAACACTGACCCCTGCATTATCCTGATGGATTACTTTATACGGCACCCCGCAACCTTTTAGTGTGGAATTAATTACATTTAAACTGCCATCTGTTGAACCGTCATCGATGACAATGATTTCATAATTATATCTAAAATCTTGATTAATAACTGATTTGAGAGTTGCACCTATATATCGAGCGCAATTATAAACTGGAATAATAACACTGACTTTAATATTCATCATTTACCCTCCATTATTCAAAATAAAATCAACAACTCTCTTAGATGCTTCACCATTAATCTCATCAAATTGAGTCATGGCAAACTCAGATAATTTACCTTCATCGAAATCCTTGTTTTTTATCACATCAATCAACTGATTGCCATCATATACAATTGGTCCCGGAACGGTATTTTTAAAATCAAAGTAAAATCCTCTTTCATTATTCAAATAACTGTCAAAATCATATGTGAAAAATATAATTGGCTTGCCTAACATTGCAAATTCTATCATTATTGAAGAATAATCAGTAATTAATATATCGCTAATCAGCAATAACTCCTGTTCGGATGCATAGTCGCTGCAATCAACATATTTTCCTTTTGCGGATATATTTCCGCTGTAAAAATCTTTAATCTTAGGATGCAATCTTAAGGCCAGAACATATTCCTCGCCCAATGCCTCATTAAACCTGTCCAAATCAAAATAATTAAAGACATTATTATATTTTTCCTCATCCCTAAAAGTTGGAGTATAGAGAATAATCTTCCTATCACAATCAATGCCATATTTACTGCAAAAATCCCTTTTTAAATCGTCAATGTTGTGATTTTCAAAATAATAATCCGCTCTTGGAAGACCTAACGGCTTAATCTTTTCGCGGTCTATTTGAAAAGCTTCGCTATAAAAGCCTTCAATATTTTTAGAGGAAGTAATTAAGTAATCAGTGTTTTTTGAAATTTTTAAAAGCATTTGCCTGTCATCCTCACCTGAAACGGATCCCCCAAACTTTTTAAATGCACCTGGGGCATGCCACAGCTGGGTGACAATACTTTCACTTTTAAAATTCATGAATGCAATTGGAAAAAAATTGTCATTTAAAAAAATGTATCTGGAAGTGGCCAAATCTTTAAAAGCACCTATGGAAAGCTTATCCTTATAAAAAAAGTTAAATTCAAAAGTGCCTCTTTTTTCAAATTCCTTTTTAATGTAATCTAGATTGCCCTTAAATGATTCTCTTGAATCCACTATGAATGTAATTTTATTTTCACTAATGGGAAAGATTTTGAATGAATTAAATAAAGTCCCATAAACTTTATGCTTTAAATACTTCATAAAAATCAAATGAAAGGGTAAGAGTTAATTTAATGGAAAAATGCCAACATTCCCGGAAGTGATTCCATCATAGCCTGAACACCTAAAATGAATATTGCAAGACCTCCAATGAAATTAATGTATCTTGCATATTTCATAGCCATCTTTGTTCCGAAAGTACCAATCAATAACCAGCAAAAAACTGCAATTAAACTTAAACAAGCTAATCCTAATGGATTAACATGGGCGGCAACACCCTGAGCTGCTAAAATTAAGTTTTCAATGTTACCAAATACCAATAGAGCTAAAAATTGTCTTATTCCTGGATCCATTTACTCGCCCCTTACAGATTGAATCATTGCCTGCAAACCTAAAACAAATATTGCGAATCCACCGATGAAATCAATAAAATCGACATAATCAATGAGAAGCTGAGTCCCAAAAGTTCCAATAATCAGCCATAATGAAACGCAAATGATACTTGCAATACCTAACTTTACCGGATTTACTCCAGCAACTACCCCTTGGGAGGATAGCACTAAATTTTCAATATTACCAAAAATAATTAATCCAACAAAAGGTAAATATTGTTCCAACATTAAATCACCATTTCCCTTGATAATTCGGAAGAGATTTTTCCGAAAAAAAATAAATGTACACTAATGAATATTAAAGAATAATGATATATAAAATTATCTTTAAGATTTAAAAAATGATAAAAAAATTATAAAATAAAATATTGAATAATAAAAGGAAGTTCTTTAAATTTATTAAACAATCATCGGAAAAAATGAAAAAATAATATAAAAAAGAGGTATGTTTCAAGTGTAAAAATTATCTATCACCATACATTTTTTGATAATATTTCTGATAATCCCCACTTTTAACCTGATCTGTCCAGCCCTGATTATCCAAATACCACTGGATTGTCTCAGATATACCTGTTTCAAATGTATATGATGGTGTCCAGCCCAAATCGTTTTGAATTTTTGTTGAATCAATAGCATATCGTCTGTCATGGCCCAATCTATCAGTGACAAACTCAATCAATGATTCTTCCTTGCCCAATTCTTCCAAAATTAGTTTAACGATATAAATATTTTCCTTTTCGTTGTTACCGCCTATGTTATAGACTTCACCAAGTTTTCCTTCATGCATTACCAAATCAATAGCAACACAATGATCATGAACATGCAACCAGTCACGAATATTTTTCCCATCACCATATATCGGTAACTTTTTACCTTCCAATGCATTGGAAATCATTAACGGAATCAGTTTTTCGGGAAACTGATATGGCCCATAATTGTTAGAACAACGGGTAATATTTATAGGCAAATCAAAGGTTTCTCCATATGCCCTTGTAATTAAATCTCCGCCTGCTTTTGAAGCTGAATAAGGACTGTTAGGTTGAAGAGGAGTTGATTCTGTAAAGTATCCTGTTTTTCCTAAAGTTCCATAAACCTCATCAGTGGATATCTGAATGTATTTTTCAATGCCAAACTCTTTTGCAGCATTCAAAAGGGTTTGTGTTCCCAACACATTTGACTTGATAAATATTTCCGGGTCTTCAATGCTTCTGTCAACATGGCTTTCAGCTGCAAAGTTAATCACATAATCGCATTGCCTGACCAAATCGTCAACAACAGATTTGTCCCTAATGTCCCCTTTAACAAAAGAGTAATTATCCTTATTTTCTATATCCTTAAGGTTTTCAAGGTTTCCACAGTATGTTAACGCATCGAGGTTAATTATTTCATATTCTGAATACTTATTAACCATGTATCTTACAAAGTTGCTTCCAATAAATCCTGCTCCACCTGTAACAAGTATTTTAGTCATTATAATCACTCATATTTAATTTGGGATTCTTTTAGGCTTTTCCACTCTTTATCCTTATCTGATAAAATGATTTCATCAATCCCATCAATAGGCCAGTCGATAGCAATATCCTCATCATTCCACATTATGCCGCTTTCATCTTCTCCATGATAAAATTCTGTGCACTTATATTGAAATTCCGCCTCGTCTGACAATACGACAAAACCATGGGCAAATTTTGGAGGAATAAACAACTGCTTTTTATTTTCATCAGATAATATGGCTCCAGCCCATTTTCCATAAGTAGGTGAATCTGCCCTGAGGTCCACCCCGACATCAAATACCTCTCCTTTAATGACGCGTACCAGTTTTCCCTGAGGGAAATTCACCTGCAAGTGAAGACCTCTTAAAACCCCTTTTGATGATTTGGATTGGTTGTCCTGAACAAAAGTAAGGTCATGGCCAGCTTCCTTAAAGTCATTTTCGTTATATGTTTCCATAAAGTATCCCCTGTTGTCTTCAAAGACCGTAGGTTCAACCGTAAACATGCCTTCAATATCTAAATCAGTAAATTTAAATTTTCCCATAAAACTCACTTTTTCACTAAATTAAATAAGTATTGCCCATAATCAGTTTTTTCAAGTTCTTTGGCTGTCTTTAACAATACTTCATTGTTAATGTAGCCTTTAAGATAAGCTATCTCTTCTAGACAGGCAATGTATAGTCCTTGCCTTTTTTGAATAGTTTCAATGAAATTTGAAGCTTCCAAAAGCCCTTCATGAGTACCTGTATCAAGCCAGGCCATACCTCTTCCTAAAAGTTCCACCTTAAGCTTTCCACGTTTTAAATACTCTTCATTTACTGATGTAATTTCAACTTCGCCTCTCTGAGAGGGTTTTACATTTTTAGCTATTTCAATTACATCATTGTCATAAAAATAAAGACCAGGTACAATATAATTTGATTTTGGTTTTTCCGGTTTTTCTTCGATTGATAAAACATTCCACTCGTCGTCAAACTCAACAACGCCGAAAGCTTCGGGGTTGTTTGTATAGTATCCAAATATTACTGCACCATTTTTAATGTTTTTAGCCCTTTCGAGGATTTCTGAAAATCTGTGCCCATGGAAAATATTATCTCCCAAGATTAAAGCAACACTGTCATTGCCGATGAAATCTTCACCTATAATAAACGCTTCTGCAAGACCGTTAGGGTTTTGTTGAACTTCATAAGAAAATTCAATTCCTAAACTGCTGCCATCACCAAGCAAATCCTTATACATCGGCAAATCACGAGGTGTGGATATAATTAAAATTTCTTTGATTCCCGCAAGCATCAAAACAGATATAGGATAATAAATCATTGGTTTATCATATAACGGCAATAATTGCTTTGAAACTGCTTTTGTAATTGGATAAAGACGAGTTCCAGAACCACCTGCAAGTACTATACCTTTCATAACAATCACTAAATAAGATTATTATTTTTATCAATTATAAAATTAGTGATTGAAAAAATGTCTAAAAATAGAAGTAGGAGTTTTTTAAAAACTCCGAAAAATATGTTTTTATTTTTTCCTTCTTAATGGAATTACTACCATCGCTAATGCCAACACAAGCAATGCTAAAGGATTACCTGTTTCATATTGTTTTAATGGATTTTCTTCTCCAGGATTTTTTGAATCAGGATTATCTGGAACTTTTCTATCTGGTTCATCTGGATTTACAGGAATGTTTTCTTTAAATACCTCAGTTGTATTTTCAGCAGTTTTAGTAATGTTGTTAATTGTTACATGAACTATGTTAGTGTAGTTGCCGCTTTTAGTGGCTTTAAATACAACAGTTAATTTAATTGATTTGCCTACCTCCAAAACACCATTGTAAGTGAAAACATTACCGTTTACTGACCAGCCATTTCCAGAATATGATTCATAAACTAAACCTTCCGGATAATCTTCAACAACAGTAATATTGTTAAGATCAATATTTCCGGTGTTTGTTATTATAATATCAAACGCTACAGTTTCACCTTCTTTAACCATTTTGTTTATAGTTATTTTTTCAACAGTGAATTTAGGGTCTTTAACGAAAGTAGTATTATTAGTGGATTTATTACTGGTTTCATTATTAGAAACAGTTACAACATTAGTAACATTACCAGATCCAACAGCCTTGAATGTGATATTCATGACAGCACTTTCACCAGCAGCTAAAACACCACTGTAAGTGAAAACCTTATTGTCACTAGTGGTCCAGCCATCAGAAACACCAACAAACTCTAAAGCAGAAGG
>CAZQWN010000040.1:0-17419 GCA_964596915.1 uncultured Methanobrevibacter sp. | reverse complement strand
ATTTCAATAGCAGTCTTTTCAAGCATTGCACATAATACCCTTTCGATACTTCCGGTTGGTGAAGTGTGCAATATTGTAGGATTGTGCTGTTTGCCGTCTTCTCCCAAATAGGTAATGTCAAATCTTTTACCACTTTCAACATCGATTTGAACTGTCGGGTTTTCAATTGGACGGCCTAATGCATCAATATTTGCCAAATCTATTTTGCAAACCCAGTAGTGGTGTCTTTCAGGTAAAATTTCTAAAAGAATTGGTTTGTTGAATTTTTGAGCTATTTCATACATCCATTCTTCGTTTTCTTCAAAGAAATCCTGGGTTGCTCTGAAAATTACTTCAAAGTCAAGATTCAAATCTATGCCTGTTTGCATACACATGTCGGTTTGCTGGGAAAACTCTTCTAAAGAGGACGGTACGTCACAACAGAAAGAGTGACAATCCGGCATTGTGAATGCTCTTAATCTTTTAAGACCAACGACTTCACCTTTTTTCTCGTAACGGAAACTGTATCTGGTTAATTCAAAAATTTTAGCAGGGAAGTTTTTCCATGTCAAATAGGAATCGGACATTAATCTGAATGCACCGAAGCAGGCAGCAAATCTAAGCATCAAGTTCTTTTTTGTGTCTGTTCTGTATTGTCTTTCACCGAATTTGTAAGCATGCTCATAGATTGCTTGATTGTCCAAATCGTAGAAAATTGGAGTTTCCACAGGCATTGCTCCACGATCTACGGTTAAGTCATAAACGTAATCTGCAAGTAAATCTCTGATTAATTTTCCTTTAGGATACCATCTGAGGTTTCCGACATCTGATGCTGGTTCATAATCACAGATTTCTTTTTCTCTCATTAATTTTACATGAGGAGGTTCGCCTTCATCGGATGCGCCACAGCCAAGTTCATAATCAACTAATTGCTTGAATGCATGATTTTCAAAATTAAAGTCATCGATTTGAGTAATTTTGTTCCCTTCAAGGATTTGCCATTTGGAAGGTTTTCTTTCAACTTTTTCCTCTTCCTTATCAGCAGTGATTGTTCTTGAAAGTTCGCTTAATGGGTGTCCTTTACAGGAAATTTCAAATGCCTTATACCATCCGAAAGGTACCCTTTTGACATTTAAGTTTTCGGCTAAAAGTGCTTCTTCTGCATCTTTTAAAATTTGAACTGCAACTTTTGGAGACCCTAATGAAGAAGATAAATGAGCATATGGATACAATACAATATTTTCTGCTTTAACTTGATCATTAGTTTTAATAACTTCTTTAACTAAGTTCTTAACAATACCTTCTGGATTATCTTCATCTTCTTTTTCAACACTTGTAAATACTACCAAAGAATCGTCAAAAGAGCCTTCATGTAAAGCTTCGTCGATTTCTTCAGCCACAGGTGTTTTATTTTTCACATTATAATTTAAATAATCAGAATGGATTAATAAAATTCTCATTATACCACCATATATTATAATCTAAATTTTATGTTTAATATTATATAAAATGATTTAATTATACAAAAATTGTTATATAACAAAGATTCAAATTAATATTTATGAGAATTATTTTAGCGGGAACAGGTAGTGCAGTTGGAAAGACAACAATAGCTACCGGAATAATGAAAGCATTAAGTGAAAGGTATAACGTTCAACCATTCAAAGTTGGACCTGATTACATTGACCCGTCCTACCATACATTAGCTACCGGAAATACATCAAGAAACCTGGATTCATTTTTCATGCAAAAGGGACAGGTTAGAGACGCTTATTTGAAAGGCATGGAAGGAAAAGACATAGCCGTTATTGAAGGTGTCAGAGGACTGTACGAAGGAATAGACTCCATCAATGATATTGGAAGTACCGCTTCTGTTGCAAAATCACTTAAAGCACCAGTTATTTTAATCATCAACTCCCGAAGTTTGGTAAAAAGTGCCGCCGCATTAGTCTTGGGTTTTAAAGCCTTGGATCCTGAAATAAATATTGCAGGAGTTATTCTAAACAAAGTTAAAAACAAGGCACATTACGAGAAAACCAAGCGTTCAATTGAAGAAATTACTAAAACAGAGGTAATCGGTGGAATCGTGCGAGATGACAACATTTCCATTGAACAAAGACATTTGGGACTTGTTCCTGCAGTCGAACGGGAAAATTCATTGAAATTCATTGACATCTGGAGTGAAACCATCAAAAATTCAATTGATCTGGACAGGCTGGTTGAAATCGCAAAAACCGCTCCAAAAATCTCATCAGATATCCTTCCGATTTGGAACATATTAAATAAACAGCCAGTTAAAATCGGTGTTGCATTTGATGAAGTGTTTAATTTTTATTATAAGGAAAATATAGAATCCCTGGAAGCAAACAATGCTAAAATTGAATACTTTTCACCTCTGAAAGATGAGGGGTTGCCGGATGTTGATGGACTATACATCGGCGGAGGATATCCTGAGCTCTTTTCAAAACAACTTAGTTTAAATGAAAATATGCTTAAAGAAATCAAGCAGTTCCACCTGGAAGATAGGCCCATATTTGCCGAATGTGGTGGTTTAATGTATCTTATGAATTCTATCCATGAAGACAAAATGGTGGATGTATATCCTTACAAGTCAATTCTTACAAAACGAGTGCAAGCACTGAAATACACAATTGCCGAAGTAACTCAAGACAACATTATTTCCAAAAAAGGTGAAAAGTTCCACGGTCATGAATTCCACTACTCAAAAGTCATTGTCGACAAAAACAATATCAAACACAATTTGGCTTTTAACATATTGCGTGGAAAAGGTTCATACAATAACCAGGACGGATTTATGCAGAGAAATACACTTGCAAGTTATGTACATACCCATGTAGCAGCAATGCCCGATTTTGGAGGAAACCTTGCAATATCTTCTCTAGAACTTGGAGGATAACATGAAATTTGAAAAAATAGACTATTTTCAACCTTTTATCTTAGTAGTTGCCATTTTAGCTTTTCTTTTAATGGGCTATATCGGATCATTCAATTACAGATTTGAAGACCCCCTGGACATGGAAGTGATTTTAACAATCATTTTTGCATGCATAATCTATACAGCCGGCGCATTTATAGTAAAATATAAAATCAATGTTGAAGAGACTCGAAAAATCAATTTTTTGTCTGAAAAATTATTAGTTATCCTAGCTGTTATTGCACTTGCCCTGCAAGCTTTAAATCTGATTTTAATTGGTGGAATACCTCTGTTTAACAGCGTTTTAAAATCAAATGCAACAACAAATATATGGAGAGTTGCTTATCCACTATTTTTAATAATGATAAACATATTGCTTGCAAAATACTATGATAGAAAATATCTACTGTTAGTTTTGCTTGGAGCAGTGATATTCGGTTTGAATGGATATAGAACTTCAGTTTTAGGAATCCTCGGAAGTTCATTTATTACATTATATTACCTTAAAAAAATTTCAAAAAAGGCAGGAATCATATTTATAGCAATAATTGCCGTTGGAATAATGGCTATCGGATATATTGCATCACAGTCAATAGCTACACAGCATTGGACACTAAATCCTCTCGAACTTGTCTTTTATAGGGCTGCTTTTACACTTGAAGTATTTGAAAGAATCCTCCCATTAGGCGGAACAACCCACGGGCATATCCTAAGCATGATATTTTCTTCAGGAAGTCCCAGAACATTTATCGGCCAATATGTACTTTCAGACAATGTTTGTTTAACATCCACATTATTTGGCCCCGTTTATCTTGATTTTGGATTAATAGGACTTACAATTCAAATGCTGTTTATGGGATTATTTTTAGGAATGATGGATAAGCTAAAAAAAGGGATTGGTGTCGGCATTTATTCTATCATTTTAACACACACATTAATATGGATAGAAACCGGACCGACAGACATTATGATTTGGTTTTTATATTTAATAGGATTTGTTTTAATATTACTAAATTTTAATTATATTAAATTAAACAAAAATTAATATAATCAAAATAACTAATGAAATAAAGAATATGAATGTTCCTTTAATAACAAAATCAGCATTACGTTCAGTGTAGAAGGATAAACCATAAGACAGAAGTAATGCTACAACCATCTCAATCAAACCGCTAATGCCAGCATCCACACCTAAAATATTACCAAATAGATATGCAAGGGCATATGAAATGACAACTACTAAAATAATTAGTATGATTGGATTGCTGATTAATTTAAAAATTATCGGTTCGAAATTTGAATTTCTAGGAGCGTCATAATTATACAAATTAGATTGTCTTGAAGAAAGTGACCCTGTAGTGGAGCGACCCCTATTCAGAAAAGATGACAATCCTCCCTGAGCAGATCTTTGTTGGGCGTAATCTTGCCTATACAATGAACTTTTATAAACACCAGGATTTGCATCTCTTCTCTGCATTAAATACTCCATATCAGAAGCATCGTATTCATAATCACCATATTCCTCATCAAGATAATCTGATGCGCCACCGTCATAAGGAGTGTTATCCAAAGTGGTTTGGGAAGTTCTATCCTGATAACGTTTAGCAAGTTCAAGCAAATTGTCCCGATCAACTAATTTAATATTTTTTCTAAGCGCATAATTTCTTGCCTGACTAGAGAAATATGAGGAAGATACAATAGTAACCTTTGAAGCTTTTAAGCTTTGCTGAACATCTTCCATTTCTTTTAAAACATCTACACCAATTTCAAAGTCTTTATCATAGTTTTTACAAGCTACAACAACCCCAAAGTCCCCCATTGTTGTTGGAAGTATAGCATATATATCTACGACTTTCTGAGAGGTTTTAAAATTCTTGTAAACCTTGAAACCAGAGTCCTCCATTACCTTTGCTATAAAATTAATCAATTGTGGTTTTTCCAAGTTTCCACCCGCGTGTGTTTTTTCATAGAATAAATTAATATTATATTTTATAATTGAAATTATTATTAAAGTTTTTTATATTTACAAAAAACCTAAAATTATTTAAAAAAAGAACTGCCTTAATAATTATATGAAAGCTTTAATAAGTAATGATGATGGAATAACCGCTTCTGGAATACTGGCTTCAAAAAAAGCGGTCGAATATTTATGTGATACTTATGTAGTTGCTCCCGAAACACAACAAAGTGGAATTGGTCATGCACTAACATTATATGAACCATTAAGAGTAAATGAGCACATTTTAAGAGATGGAAGTGTGGGGTATGGAGTTACTGGAACCCCAACTGATGCAGTGACAATTGCACTGTTTGAAATAATGGATGAAAAACCGGATATAATGATTTCAGGAATTAATACAGGATACAACATTGGACAAGCCGAATTAACAACATCCGGAACTTTAGGAGCTGCACTTGAAGCGGCAAGTTTTGGAATTCCCACCATTGCCATTTCTCAGGAAGTAACTCGTGACGATGTAAAATTTGTAACCGGAGAAGTGGAAATCAACTTTGATTTTGCCGGGAAAATGCTTAAAAAATTAGCTAAAATAATATTAAAAAAAGGTTTGCCTGAAGGAATCGATTTACTGAATGTAAATATTCCCGCTAACCCCATAAATGAAGAATTTGAAGTGGTACACCTTGGAAAAAGAATGTATGTTCCAGTAATAGATAAACGTTTGGATCCGCGTGACAAGCCATATTACTGGATTGGTGGTGAGCCTTATGATTTGGATAAACCAGGCAGTGATGGTTATGAATTACGTAGAGCTCAAAAAACTACAGTAACACCATTAAAAATTGATTTAACAGGCGATATAAGTTTATTGAAAGAATGGATTGGTTAAAATACTTATAAGTTTAAGTCTTTAAGTATTTTTTCCCTTTCTTCCCT
The DNA here is from genome assembly GCA_964596915.1 of uncultured Methanobrevibacter sp. GTDB lineage: Archaea > Methanobacteriota > Methanobacteria > Methanobacteriales > Methanobacteriaceae > Methanocatella. Next base: position 11,609 of record CAZQWN010000040.1, on the reverse strand, counting down.
AAGCTCGTTTAAAATTTTTTCATCAGTGCATCCGTCTTTTTTTAATTGAGCTATTGTACGAGTAATAGCTTCTAAATTACTTTCTAATTGATTTATTGCCATAATATAATATAGAACATTAAAGTATTTAAAGTTGAAATATCAATATAAAAATAGAATATTCAAGGATTTGAAAAAATGAGTAACGAACAAGATAAAATAAACAAACTTTTTGCACAGTTTAAAAATAAGTATGTTAGTGTTGATTTAAGAGATAATAATCACAGCGAAGGAAAAATAATTGCTATTGATAATTATTTAAATCTAGTCCTTGAAAATGAAAACGGCCTTGAAACTATCAAAGGCGGAAACGTAGTGTTTGTTAGTTTAAAAGAAGATGAAAAATAGGAATTAAATATCAACTTCAATTCCCAAAATCTCTTTTTTACCATTATAAACATCCATTGCTATTTGAGCTGCACCAATAGCTCCAGATTCTTTTGAAATGACCTTTAACTCGTATTTATTTTTGAAATATTTATTGATTTCATCTTCAAAATTGAATGGTTCTGTTGCACTTCCAATGGAACCTGTAAGGACTATTCCTTCAATTTCATTTTCACATACAACCTCAAGACCAGCTATTTCCATGGCGACAGTCATTATCAAAGTATCGATGGCCAGTTTCGCCTTATCATCACCTTCGGTATAATTTTTTAGAAGCTGATCCTTCATATTGGCAACCTTACCGTCAATTCCGGCTATTTTAATAGCTCCTGCATGTGAAAAACAATTGTTTGCCGATGCATTGTTTTCATCAATGTCCCTAATCATTGCCAAATCTATTGGCCCATGCACAATGCCCATTGCACCGACACAGGCATCCATAGCACCCTTTATCTTCCCATTTTCAATTAGGATATCCACACTGTTGGAAGATATATCCGCTACAATAAAATCCGACCATCCAGTTTCCTTTACTGCATTGTATGAAATACTAACCTTTTCGGGACTTGCCTGGTGAGAATAAGCCGCCCTAAACAATTCATTTAAAGAAGTGGAATCCTTATGAAGACCCGGAATCATTATTGAATCAATATCCAACTGTTCAAGCTCAGAAAAAACAGATGTTCCACCGCCTGTAACCTTACCGGCACCGTTAATAGACAGAATTCCCCTATCATCCACCTTATCGGTTGGAAGAATCTTATTAATGCCGTCACCCATAGCATAGGTAATGGCCATCAATTTCACGTCTTTAAAATCAACACGTTTCGCAAGTTCCTCAGTTGCTGAAACTAGACCTTTCTTACTTTCCTCCCTTCCTATCTTAAAAACATCAGTAACGCTGCCTTCATCAGACATCAGACAAAATGAGATTCCAGTAGTTCCATGGTCCATCCCGATAAATACCATGATTATCACAAAAAAATAAAATAAAAAAAAGAAATAAAAAGACTTAATCGTCTTTTTGTAATCCGCAAGCTTTTCTTAATCTTTCACCAACAATTTCAATGTCCAATTGACTTTGTTCAGCTCTCATTTCTTTTAAGTTAGCACCGTCGGTAGCGTTTTCATCAGCCCATTCCTTCTTGAAGGTTCCATCTTGGATTTGTTTTAATGTTTCTTTCATACCTTCTTTTGCTTCATCAGTGATAATTTTTTTACCTCTGGTTAAGCCACCGAATTCTGCAGTGTTACTTACATCATGCCACATTCCGGCGAAACCTTTTTCGTAGATTAAATCAACGATGAGTTTTACTTCGTGACAGGTTTCAAAGTAAGCAATTTCAGGCTGATAGCCTGCATCCACTAAAGTAGTGAATCCTGCATTGATTAATTCTGTGATTCCACCACATAACACGGTTTGTTCACCGAATAAATCTGTTTCGGTTTCTTCTTTGAAAGTGGTTTCCAATACACCCGCCTTGGTTAGGCCGCAAGCTTTTGCCATACCTAATGCTAATTGTAAAGCGTCACCTGTTGCATCTTGTTGGACTGCTACTAAACCAGGAATACCGAATCCTTCTTCGTAAGTTCTTCTTACCATGGATCCCGGTCCTTTTGGTGCAAACATTACGACATTTACATCTTCACCAGGCTTGATTAATTCAAAGTGAATGTTGTAACCATGAGAGAATGAAATAGTGTTACCAGCCTCAACATATGGTGCAATTTGTTCATTGTATACTCTTTCTTGGATTTCATCAGGAAGCAAAATATGAATGATATCAGCTTCTTTTGCTGCATCTTCGATGGTTTTTACAGTCATTCCATCTTCTTGAACTAAGTTCCAAGAACTGCCGTTTTCTCTTACACCAACAATAACATTAGCTCCACTGTCAGCCATGTTTCTAGATTGTGCTCTTCCCTGGGAACCATAACCGATTACTGCAATGGTTTTTCCTTCAAGAGCGTCAGTATCTACATCTGCATCATAATACATTTTCATAAAATCATCTCGTCAAATAATTTACTAATAAAAGTTAAGATATCAATAAAATATCATAAATAAGTATGATTTTCCATATTTATAAAAGTAACCTAAATAGCTTAAAAAAATATCATTTATATAATAAGCATTAAATTTAATATAAAAAAATGTAAAACATTTAAATATAACTCAAAGGGTGATTTTATCAAAAGCGGAATTGTAAAAATCCTATTGATTTCAATTGTTTTACTTATGTTCATGGGAATGGTTTGCGCTCATGAAAACAACAACTCTTATGACAATATCAAAGACGTGATTGACAACAGTCAGGATGAAAGTGTGAATCTTGATGAAAAAACATATTATCTCAATCCTGAAAGCGAAACACACATTATCGTGAATAAATCCATTACAATTGAGGGAATAAGTGAAAAAACAATAATTGATGGAAACAATAACTCCCTGCATTTAGATGTTTTAGAAGAAAACGGCAGCAACAGCGATATTCACACCATAAAACCCGTAAGCATCTATGACATCAAAAATACAGGAAAACACATTACATTTAAAAACATTACCTTAAAGGATTTGAATCTGATAAGCCGTCATGAAATGGAATTTATTGACTGCAAATTCCTAAATGCGAATTTTACAAGCATAGAACTGAATAATACATTTGAAAATTGCGTGTTCAATCAATCACATGTTGAACTATACTGTTATGAATATGCCGGATACGAATATTATACAAAAATGAACAGCTGCACCCTTATCAACTCCATGGTCAGTTCAAAAATCATGGTTTTCATCGAAGTGGTTGGAAGTTCCAGAGTATATTTCAAAAACTCAATGAACTTGACAAATTCAAACATCACAAATTCAAAGATTTCACTTTCACACAACAAAATCCACATATCCAACTCCAGATTCAGCAAATCCACAATAAATGGAGCATCAGATAAAATCAACATTACTAATACTCCTTTCACCAACTCCACAGTCGGCTTCAGTTATAGTGACATTTACTTTGAAAAAACATCATTAGATAATACTGAGCTTAAGTTTCATGCAGGATATTTCGCAAGGGGATGTGAAGTAACCTTAAAAAGCAGCAGCGCAAATAACTCCACCTTTGGCTTTTATGAAAATATGCAATCCAGACAATCCAGGTTTGCAGTTGAAAATTCCACTGTTGAAAACTGTAAAATTAAACCCAGAGATACTGAAATTAATGCAAATAATTCCAGTTTCAATAAATCAACCTTGGAATTGTATTACTCCAATCTAAACTTATGCAATTCAATATTTTACAATGACGGGAACATGACCGGAACGATCAATACAGTTACCGAAGAGTCATATCCCGTATGGAATGGAAACGGAAGTGAAAGTGAAAAAACCGTTCCATGTTTTGTTAATACAAGCCATACTGCAAAAAACTCATATTTCATCAACAGCACCGGAAAATACGAAATCACCAGTTCACAAATCAATGTTGACACCCTATATCGCGTGACATTAAATAATGGACCATACATCGTTGGCAAAAACATTACATTTAACGTAAAGGACAATTATGGAAACCCTGTTTCAGAGGCAAGACTAGTCATTGAAAATCAATATGACAACTTCAGGATGATACTCATTACAGATGAGAACGGAAATGCGAATTATACCCTGAATTATATTGGAAAATTGAATATCGATGTATATTATGAAGCTTGGAGAAGCAATATGAAATACCGATTATTTTCCATGAATGTGAATTTAACTGTACTACCGCAAATTTCGGACATAACCTTCATAAAGGACTTTAAAGCCAACAGATTTTCAAACATGAACTGTTTTTTAGAAATGAAAGTTAAAAACAAATACAGTGATGATTTAACTGTCATTTTTAAAGTATTTACAGGTAAAACATGTAAAACCTATAGTAAAAATACGGATTCCAATGGAAATGTCGTCTTTAAAATTCCTAAAAAACTTGAAGCGGGAAATCATAAAATTCAGGTAATTCTCGGCAAAAAAGTCATAAAAACTACATCAATCACCATTCAAAAAGCCAGAACTGTCGTCAAGGCTCCTAAAGTGGTCAATAAATTCAAGAAATCAGAATATTTTAAGGCAACAATTAAAAACAAAGAAACTAAAAAACTGCTTTCAAACGTTAAAGTAAAAATTAAATTGTATACAGGAAAAAAATTCAAAACCTACACCGTTAAAACAAACAAAAAAGGAATAGTCAAAATAAATACTAAAACACTGAAAAAAGGAACACACAAGGTTGTTATTTCTTCAGCAAACAGCAACTATAAAATTTCTGCAAAAAGCGCAATAAAAATTAAAAAATAAGATGGTTTTAATAACCATCTACTAAAACTTTCAACTCACCTGTTACAATATCGATTATAAGACCATGAACTGGTACATCCGGGATTAACGGGTGGTTTTTGATTTTTTCAACAACATCTTTGACGTTTTCTTCTTCAGATTCGAATCCGCCTATCCATTCTTCAAGATCATATTTTGCAATATCTTCTTCCTTGATGCCTCTTGCAAGCATTTTTTCCTTTAATGCTTCCGCATCGGCACCAGCCATACCACATTCAGTGTGACCTACAACCATTACTTCTTCAGCACCAAGGTTGTATAAAGCTGCACCGATTGATCTGATTGCATCTTCACCTACAATGGAGTTTCCTGCATTTCTAACGATTTTTGCATCTCCTCTTTTAAGACCGAGTGCCGGTTCGAAAAAGTCGATTAGTCTGCAGTCCATACATGTCAAAATAGCTAATTTTTTAGCTGCATGGTGAGACATTTCTTCGCCTTCAAAGTTTTCCACAAATTCCTTGTTGTCTTTTAATACGTTTTCCAATATTGTCATTTTTATACTCCCCTTGACATGGCTGTAAGGCCAGTTCTGGCTATTTTTTTAATTCCATAGCCCTCTAATAAAGATATGAATGCATTAACTTTCTTTTTATCTCCAGTAATCTCCACCATCAATGTTTCTTCACTAACATCTAAAATATGAGCTCTGAAAATATTAGTATATTGCATTATTTCTGCTCTTGCTTTCTCATTAGGAATATTTACCTTAACAAGGCACAATTCCCTTTTTACAGCATTATTTGTAATATCTTTAATCTTGATAACATCGATTAATTTATTCAATTGTTTTGTTACTTGTTCTAAACCTTTTTCATCCGCATGAACTGTAATTACCATACGGGACAAACCTTCCACTTCAGAATTTCCAACAGTAATACTGTCAATGTTGAATCCTCTTCTGTTAAACATTCCAGCCACTTTTTGCAAAACTCCCGGTTTGTCTTCGACCAATGTGGAAATAACATGATACTTTAATGTCATTAAATCACATCCTTTTCAAGTTTGTACTCACCAATCATCTCATTTATTCCGGCTCCGGGAGGAAGCATAGGCAATGCCTCTTCAGAGTCTATTACAACATTCAATAAAATTGGTTCATTATCTTTAACTGCTTTTGATAAAACCTCTTTAGTCTCGCCAGGTTTGGTGATTCTTTCTGCATTAACACCAAAACTTTCTGCAAGTTTTACAAAGTCAGGACTGTTTCCAAGTAATGTTTGAGAGTGTCTTTCATTATACAATAGACTTTGCCATTGATATACCATTCCCAAGGTTCTGTTTTCTAGAACAACTGCAATGACCGGTATATCATATTCGCGAACGGTAGCCAATTCCTGACAGACCATTAAAAATCCGCCGTCACCGTTAATGGATACAACCGGATCATCAGGACACGCCACTTTTGCACCAATAGCTGATGGGAATCCGAATCCCATTGTTCCAAGGCCTCCGGATGATATGAATTTACGTGGTTTTTGGGTGTCAAAGAAATGTGCAGCCCACATCTGATTTTGACCTACATCTGTTGTTAAAATTGATTCAGGAGTCAATACTTCTGCAATTTCCTTTATAACTCTTTGAGGTTTTAAAGGAACATCATCATAGCTTACACGAGGCATCAATTCTTGTTTTTTTGTTTTAATCATATCAGCCCAATTATTTACATCCTCTGATGGTTTATAATCATTTAAGACTTTATTCAATGATGATAAGATATTTTTAGCATCACCCACTATCGGTAAATCAACATCAACGTTTTTACCAATTTCAGCAGGGTCTATGTCAATGTGAATAACTTTTGTATCCGGAACGAAGCTATCCAGCCTTCCAGTAGTCCTGTCAGAAAATCTCACACCAATAGCTATTAATAAATCTGATTCGTTAATGTAATCATTGGAAACCTTTCTTCCATGCATACCAAGCATGCCCAATGCCAAATCATTTGTCTCATCGAATGCGCCTTTTCCTAAAAGTGAAGTCATTACCGGAGCATTAATAGTTTCTGCCAATTTCTTTAACTCGCAACATGAATTGGATATAATTACACCTGCACCTGCTAAAATTAAAGGTTTTTTAGCTTCTTTTATTAAATCACGAGCCTTTTTGATTTGTCTGAGATTTCCTTTAATTGTCGGATTGTAACCAGGTGTTTCGATTAAAGTATCATCGAATTTGGTTAATTCACCTTCCTGAACTTCCTTTGGAACATCAATCAAGACCGGTCCGGGCCTTCCGGTTGAAGCTATTTCAAAACTTGTTTTAATCATGGAAGGTATTAAATCCGGGTCTTTTGGTTGATAACTATGTTTTACAATAGGCATTGTAATTCCGACAATGTCCGCTTCTTGAAATGCATCATTTCCAATTAAATGAGTAGGAACTTGACCAGTAATTGCCACAATTGGAGAAGAATCCATATAAGCTGTTCCTATACCAGTTACAAGATTGGTTGCCCCAGGACCTGAAGTTGCCAAACACACACCTACACGACCTGATGCCCTTGCATAACCGTCAGCTGCATGAGCTGCGCATTGTTCGTGTCTTACAAGTATATGATCAATGTCTGCATCATATAACATGTCATAGAATGGTATGGTCTGTCCGCCGGGATAACCAAATATTGTCTTGACCCCCATATTTTTGAGGGATTCTATTATCGCTTCTCCGCCTCTCATTGTAATAACCTTTTTATATATTATACAGATACTTATGAATACAAAAATATATATAATTATTGAAAAAATAATTAATGTACTAAACATGTGAGGATATTATGGAACTAACAAGATTCATTTGTCACAGAATTCCCGAGAGAAGCTTTTTCATAAAAGGCCATCAGTTTCCGGTTTGTGCTCGGTGCACCGGCTTTTATACAGGTTTAGTTGTATTTCTGGTGTGGAATCACTTCTTTAGGCTTAACAGTGACATTTTTACATTGTTGATTTCAATGATATTAATGATTCCCGTTGCGATTGACGGTTTTACCCAGTATTTCGGTCCAAGGGAAAGCACAAATACGTTACGATTCATAACAGGTTTCATTGGTGGAATCGGTTTAATAATATTTTTAAAAATAATAATCAGAGGGATTTTAAATGTTCTGTTATAATTGTGGAGAGGAAAATCCGGATGAAGCTAAATACTGCAGAAATTGCGGCGCATTACTTAAAAAAGAGGAAAAATCTAAAAAAGTGGAAGTTATTGAAGCTCCAAATCATCATCAAAATAATAATCAATATCAAAAAACTACCACAACTACAACAGGCAGCACATCTAAAGTTAATGACAACTCTTCATGGATCGGATGCTGCTGTTTAGGTCTGATTGTAGTGTTTATATTGTCCGCACTGTTCAGCGGAATTTAAAAAAAGAGATTTAGAGTTTAACTCTAATCTTTCATGAAATAATATAAGACTGCCTTTTGGGCATGCATTCTGTTTTCAGCCTCATCATATATTACAGATTGCGGTCCGTCAATGACATCACTGGTCACTTCCTGACCTCTTTTTGCAGGCAGACAATGCAGGAATATGGCTCCATCATTAGCTAAACTCATTAAGTCCTTGTTTACTTGGAATGGTGCGAAATCCTTTTCTCTTTGAGCTTTTTCAGCCTCATCACCCATACTTACCCATACATCAGTAAATACTGCATCAACATTTTCCAGGGCCACACCGATATCATCAGTGACTGTTATTTCAGTATTGTTTTCATTAGCATATTCATTAGCAGTTTTTAGGATGTTTTCATCTGGTTCATAACCTTTAGGGCAAGCCAGAGACATATCCATGCCAAGCAATGGAGCAATCAATAAAAGGGAATTGGATACATTATTTCCATCACCGGCAAAACAGATTTTCTTGCCTTCCCAATCACCTAAATGTTCCTTTATTGTGAGCACGTCGGCAAGTGCCTGACAAGGATGTTCCAAATCTGTTAAACCATTAATAACAGGTACGTCAGCATATTTGGCTAGCTCTTCAACATCAGAATGTTTTATGGCACGAATCATTATTCCATCCACAAAACGGCTTAAAACTTTTGCAGTGTCTGAAATCGGTTCTCCCCTGCCCATCTGCAAATCATTGGAAGACAAAAATATTGCTCTTCCTCCTAACTGATACATTCCAACATCAAAAGAAACTCTGGTTCTTGTGGATGACTTTTGGAAAATCATTGCTAATGTCTTTCCTTCAAGTGGTTTGTCTTCAACTTCCCCTGCCTTGATTTTACCAGCCAGATCTAGTATATATTTAACATCATCTTTGATATCGCAAACAGATAATAAACTACCCATTATCAATTCCCCTAATTAAACAGTATAAAAAAAGATATATGTAAAATATATATATTAAAGGTTTCTATGAATTCTTATAATTATACCACATATCCAATATGGCGGATACCACTGGAATCAGCAAGAATAAATAAATGAAATTACTTGAAATATTGAAATCCAATAGATTTACAATTATTGTCAAACCCATGATACTTCCCAATGTAATCAAAACATGGTTTTTTTCCTGCTTTGTTGGTTTGACTTCCATGAAATCTTTTTTAGTTGCATATACATACATCAGCAGGAATGATATTATTGCAAGCAGTATATTGATTCCAAACACTACTTCAGATGCGAAAAATTCAGCATAAGTTCCAATCAATGAAGTTGAAAACGGAATAAATGATATGCAAATCAGAAATAGAATATTCATCCATAGATAGACTATATTCAGATTTTTAATCTTAACATATTCATGATGATAAATCCAAAATGAACTTATAATGATAAAACTTACTACAGTAATCCCTATTGTAGGAATCAAAGAAGAAAATGCCCCTAAAAAATTATCATATGAGTAAACGCTCAATTCCGGAATGGCAATACCGAAAACCAGAAGAGTCATTACCATGCCAAAAATACCATCGCTAAGACCCAACAATCTTCCAGGATCAATGCCGACGTCACGTTCAAATGCATTCTTAATACGGCCAAAAAAGCCATCAGAACTCTCTGAAGAAAATTTAGAATTGGAATTAACCCTAAGCGGAGCATTAATCTGAAGATTCTCACCAGAGTATTTTTCCTGCAGGAACTCTTTTAATTCCTCAAGGGTCTCCTCATCCCAGTCATCTTTAATGGCGTCAATATGCTCCTTGATTTTTACAAGTTTTGAATATCTCTCTTCTATTTCATTTTCATTCATAATATCAAAAAAAAGAAAAAGAAATTTAGTTTAAAATTTCTTTCATATGTTCAACACGTTTGTTTACTAAATCAGCTGTACCGACATCACTTCTGTGGTAAACGTTACCTTTAACAAACTTACATGCCTTTTCAGCTATTTTTTCAGCCTCGTCAATTGATTCGCCGCTGGCTACAATACCCAATGCCCTTGAACCGGACAGGTGAATTCCATCGTCTTCTTGAGAAACTGCTGCATAGAATACTTTAGCGCCCATATCCTCAATGGATTTTTCATCAACTTCAATCACCTCTCCGGCATATTCTGTTTCAGGATATCCGTCAGGCACTATGTATTTACATACACTGGCTTTATCTTCAAATTCAACTTCACCTAAAGTTCCATCAACGATAGCCTGACATACGTCAGCCAATGGAGTTTTCAGAAGTGGCAATACGTTCATCGCTTCAGGGTCACCGAATCGTGCATTGTATTCAATGAGTTTTGGTCCGTCAGATGTAAGCATGAACTGACCGTAAAGGATTCCTTTATATGGTTCTGCCTCTTCAGCGATAGCCTTAACTGTAGCTTTCATGATTTCAACTGCAGCATCGTAATCTTCTTGTGTTAAGAACGGCAATAATCCACCTACATCAGAGTATGATCCCATACCTCCGGTGATTGCTCCGACATCACCTTCAAACGCGTGAGGGTGGTCCTGTGCTGCCGGCATTGGTGCAATGTGTTCACCGTCACAGAATGCCTGGATGGTAAATTCTTCACCTATTAATCTTTCTTCGATGATTACCTGAGCAAATCCACCCATTACATTATCGATTACTTCACATGAGTATTCTTTTGCCTCTTCATTGTCTTTCAGATGGTCTCCGACAATTTTTACTCCCTTACCACCTGTCAATCCAACAGGTTTTACTACTACATCCCTGTCGAATTCATCTAGAAATGCTGAAACATCATCGGAATTGTCAAATACTTTGTAAACCAAAGATCCTTCTATTTCATAGTCTTCAAAGAGTTTTCTCATGAATGATTTGTCAGTTTCGATTCTTGCTGCACTTTGGGTCGGTCCGACACATTTGATTCCATTTTTTTGAAGCTCATCAACTATTCCTTTTCCAAGTGGAGCTTCAGGACCGATAAATGCAATGTCAATGTCATTTTCAACAGCATATTCTGCCACTTTTTCAACTTCACCTTCATCGCCTTGTTTAAATTCAGCGATTTTGCTCATTCCAGGGTTAATCTTACTCATGTAAACGTATAACTCAACATCATCTTTTAAGGCATCGGCTATTGCATTTTCACGAGCACCAGTTCCAACAACTAAAACCTTCATAATTTAGTCTCCTATAGTTAAATTATATTTTTAAAAATATTTAAAACTATATTAATTAAAAAAATATGATATTTTTTAAAAAATATTAATAAAATTGTTAACAAAATTATTTAATACATATAAGCAGGGAAATAATGAATAAAAATATAATAATCGCAATTTTAATTGTTATCATTTCACAATTGTAGCTTTCTTTGCATTTTCTCAACCGGCTACAACTGACGGCAAACTAAATACTCAAATCAATTTTTTAAGTCAAGAC
>CAZQWN010000039.1:11013-17689 GCA_964596915.1 uncultured Methanobrevibacter sp. | reverse complement strand
AAAATGAATTAAAAAATTTATATAAGTTACATTATGTTCGTTTCAAAAAAACAAATCACGGAAAGGGTGTTTTTCTTAATATTGGGATGAAAAAAGAAATTGAAAAAGTAGTTTCATATAAGTTGGATTCTCTATTAACATTTTAATAACAAAACATTTATTAACATCTTAATAACAATATATGTTATAGGTGATAAAATGCCAATTGACCAACTGCTTGAAGACTGCAGGAAGCTGTATGAAAAAGACCGATCGGGTGAAGTCATTGAAAGGTGCGATGAGATACTAGAAATTGATCCAAACCACAAAATCGCATTGAACTACAAGACAAGATGCCTGTATTTTTTAGATAGGCTTGATGAAGCGTTAACGCTCATAAATCATGCAATTACGTTGTATCCGACCAAATATTATTTCCAGAGGACAAAAGCTGAAATATTAATGGCAAAAGAGGAATATGATAAGGCTATTGAATGCTTTCGAAAGGCATTTGAACTTGAAGGATTTGATGAAGTGGAATACAGATTCATGTTCATGAATTATGAAACATGCTTCAGCCTATATATTGACAGACTGATTGACGGGGAAAAATACGTCCAGGCATTTGAAACATATGCTCAGCTATTGAAAGTGCAGTCAAAAAAACTAAAAAGAAAGGACATGATTTGTGAAATCATAAGTAAGATACGTCAAAAGACCACAACTCCCAAGACGACCGAATATAACGTCACCTCATCACCTGAACTGATTGAATTTCTCAAAAACAATGGATTTAACGGGAGTGACGGTGAAATAATCCGGATAAATGTTGTTGAAAAGACATACTGCAAAAGCACTGACGACAACACTGTTTCATTCTCAAAGTTCCTCGACAAGGTCAACTATTACCCAAGAGATGAAATCGTTCGAAAAAAATTATATGACGATGAAAACAGACTATTATATGATGGATATACAATTGACGGCATGCCCTACGGATTCGGAGTGATGTATTTTCCCGACGGCACCCTATACCGTGAGGGAATATTTGACGTCAAGGGCATAGTTCAGGGAAAGGAATTCTACCCTTCAGGACAGCTCAGGTTCAAGGGAACATGGAGCATAACATACGGATACGGTCCAAATGCTCCAAGGGAAGGTGAGGTCTACAGTGAAGACGGCGAGATGACATTCAGGGGAAAATTCGAAATCAAAAAAGGCGGTGTAGGATTTCCCATGATAATAAGTCCAAAGGGATACAGACATGAACAGGAAAACTGTCCAAAGATACAATACTATAGGAGGTTTTGAAGATGAAAGTTAAAGATGGAATTTGTGGATTGCTGATTGGAGACGCATTGGGCGTTCCGGTCGAATTCAGATATAGAGATGAACTTGAAAAAAATCCCGTAACTGATATGAGGGGATACGGTACATACAACATGCCAAAGGGAACATGGTCCGATGACACCTCGATGACACTGGCCACCATGGCAAGCATTATCGAGAAAAAGACCATTGACTACTGGGACATATTAAATGAATTTTGGCTGTTTGCATATGAGGGCAAATACTGTCAGGAGAGATGCTTTGACTATGGAATAACCACCATCAATGCCATTGACAGATTTGACAGTGGGACTCCTCCTTTGCAGTGCGGACTTGACGGGGAGAGGGACAACGGAAACGGCTCTCTCATGAGAATACTGCCTCTGGCATTCATTCCTGACATAACATATGAGGAGATTGAAAACGTATCCGCGCTGACACATGCACATCCAAGATCAAAAATTGCCTGTGTGCTCTACATTGAAATGGCAAAATCAATGCTTGAAAATAATCTTGAAATCTCAGAGCACATCTTCAATGCCTGCGATAAGATTAAAAAGTATTATGAAGGCTCTTCAGAGCTTGAACACTTCAAAAGGATTTTTGAAAATGACCTCGATGAGGTTGATGCCAAGGGATATGTGATAAGCACATTTGAAAGTGTCGTTCATTGTCTTTTGACCACTTCAAGCTATAGGGAGGCTGTATTGAAGGCAGTCAATCTTGGCCGTGACACTGATACCGTCGGCGCGATTTGCGGAGGCCTTGCGGGATTATACTACGGTTTTGATGAAATTCCCGCAGAATGGCTTGATGAAGTGTCACAAATTGATTATGTTTATGATCTTTGTGATGAATTTGCGAAAGTCTGTCTGAAGATGTAGACCAAAGGCTTTCAATTTTTATTTTTTTATTGGCATTTTCATAATTTTAAAATAATCCTTCATTAAAATGGTGGAAATTATATTGTGTGTAATTTTAATTAATCGATTCTTTGATTATTGTGGCGGTTAATTCGATGTTGCTGTGTCAGTCCATTTTAAATAGGAAAATTATATAAAATGATTAATTGAATAAATTGGCATAGATTCAAATTCTTAATGTGATTTGAAGAAAAATATCCAAAAGACATATTTCCATCATTATATGATAAATCCGCTATCTTTGAGGTCATTAGGACATGCAATGCATAAAATTATTGGATTTTTCAGACGGAAAAATGTAGTTTGTAGAAATATTTTTTTTAACTGTGAGATTATGAATTATATTTAAGTGTGATATTATGAAAAAATTAATCAGTGATTTAATTGAATTTCAGGTTGAACGTGACTGGAAAAAATTTCATACTCCTGAAAACCTGGCCAAATCAATATCCATTGAGGCGGCTGAACTTCTGGAGCATTTCCAGTGGGGCAAGGAATATGATGAGAGTGAAGTTGCAGATGAGCTGGCGGATGTATTGATATACTGCATATATATGGCCGATGCGATGGATTTTGACATTAAAGAAATAATTTACACAAAGATGGATAAAAATGCAGTCAAATATCCTCCAAAAACTAACAGCTAATAGGATATAGTTGTGATGTTTGCTATAATTTGAAAAAAGGAATTTAGTAAAAACAGCGTTTATCGCATCTTTTTTTATTTCCATTACTTTTTTTAGGTCGATTTTGTATTTTCGTGATATTTGTTGTGGCGTCATTATTTTGAGGAGTTTTGGAATTGTTTGTTCAATTCATTGTTGCATTCATTTTTTTCTTCTTTTCATTTTTGCAAAATCGCCTCGGATTTAATGTCGTTCATGTCAATCATCTCCATTACTTCATCGTGCCTTTCTATTGGGGCATATTCTAGAATGTTCAAATACATTCCAAGAACAATTTCCTCAAGTTCTTCTTTTGGAATGCATTCCTTTTTACTTTCAATGTAACTGCATATTTCTTCAACGATTTCGGCTTCACTTTCCTTTGATTCAAACAAGGGCAATGCTGTCAGTAAAGAGCATTCCATTGATGTCAATACTTTGTTATCGTTAAATTGCTTTTGAAATATTGTCCCTGTTTTTTTAAATATTATTGTCCAAAAATTTTTTTAATTAGTCTTAAGATATATTGATGTATGATCAGGTTGAATCAGAAATATGCATTTCACATTCCCCTTTACAAATACGTTTCAGGCGGGCTTGTCATGATTGAAATCGATGATATTCTCGATGAGCTTATATCCGAGTTCAATCACAGCGGATTTGGCAGCATGTATGTTACAAAAATCAACTCATATTACAAGAAAAGGCAATTCGATGAGATTGTGATAACGGTTTTTTCTAATGACGATTTGCCCTGTGAGATATTTGGTGCATGGTTTAGAAGGCATAATGACGTTTTGGATCAGGAGGCTTTTGCTTACGAAATTGGAAATTCAATGATAATAGATTCTTTATTGGATTAAACACTATTAAAGAAATTTTCACGGGATTGATGAAAACTGGCAGTATTTTCAGACTTTTCCCATTTGATTAATATTAGGTGATGGAATGGATGACAAACATTTGGAAGATTTAAAAAAGGATGCACAAATAGACAATTCACAACTGGAAGAGGTGCTTAAAAAGGAAATAACTCCTGAAATGGAGAGCGAATTCTTTGAGATTTTTAAAAATTCACAGCTGTTCATGCCGGTTTCATTCGAATCAGACATGTTTGAAGGTCTTGAAGATGCAAAGCCGGGAGATGTTTTAAAAACACCAAAGCAATCAGGATTCGATATAAATTATTTAACCAACAGTGACGGCGAGAAGGCAGTGCCCCTTTTCACCTCTGATGATGTCATGAGAAATGCAGGTGTTAGAAGTTCCGTATTTGTGATATACATGAGTGACCTTGCAGGAATGCTTGAGCAGTCAGACAGATATTCGACTGTAGTTGTCAATCCGTTCACTCCCTTTGAGCTCAACATTCCGATGGAAGCGTTTGTGGACCTGTTTCGTGAAGATTGTGATGATGAAAAGGAATTCATGGATTCAATCAGAGAACTTCTAAATGCATTGAAGCAGCATTCCGTCGAGCTTGAGGAAAACTCCACGCTGTTCATACGTCTGGATGAAAACCTGATGGTGGACAATGCAGAAGACGGCATTTTCACACCTCCGATACCATTCTATGCATCAAGCAATCCGAAATATCGGGAAGACCTGAAATACACTCATATTCTATTGATGCCGAAATCCAAAAAAATCCTGCCAATAAGACCTGCGGAAAACGGAATGGACATAGTGATTGCGCCCGGAACACAGTTCAATCTCGAAGACAGGCTTGACGAGTTCACTTCACTGTGGATGTGCGGAGACCAGCCGTTTTATGAGGAATAGGTGATATGATGAAAATCGACATTGACAAAAACAGCTGCGATGAATACTATGGGGAAGTTCTGGCGATTGCCTCAGACTACAAGAAACTGGCAGATAATCCAAGGAGGAAACTCAGAAGTCCCACAACATGGCCATTGCTATATGCCGGAATTTCAGCCGCATTCATTTTTGCTTTTTCATTACTTTATATGGCTGACAAAAGTCAGGGGATGTATATTTTGGTAATTGCACTGTTTACAGTAACGCTGATATTATGCGTTCCATATTATATTCTGGTATTAAGAAGAATGGCCAAGCTGATGACAAATAACTGCAAAAAAACTCTGGTCATTGAAGAGGGTTATGTTGAACTGGCAGTTGAAGGCGAAAAGGAAAGGTTGGAAATGTCCAATGTAAAGCATGTTATTATTAACGATTATTCCATCGCGTTTCTTCCAAAGAACACATCATCCAAAATCATAGCTGTCGACAAGCAATATCAAGATGAAGTCCTAGAGGCCATTGCGGATAAAAGCTTAATCGTTGACAATTCAGATTTATACTGAAAGTCATCAAAATTAGTTTCATTTCCTCATTTTTTTGCTATTTTTCCTGCTCACCCGCAGAAGGATAGGAATTGTCATCTGATATTTTGTGTAAAGCAAATCCTAACAATGAGGATAAGATTATTATGGCTATTGTTTGGTTATCTCTGATTATTTTTTTAGCCATTGTTTCATCACAATATTTTTTTCTTTAGTCTCATTATAGCAATCATTAAATAATATCTTAAACACAATATATGAGTATAGAGGAGATAATTATATGGAAAAAAATAAGATTATAATAATAGCATTGATAGTAATCATTGCAGCTCTTCTGGTTGGAATGGTTGCAATGATGGTGCCTAATATGACTAAAACGGATACAAGTTTGACTTTCAAGGGAAATTCATCCATTGAGAAGGGTGATTCAATAAAGATTAAGCTGACTGATGTCAACGGAAATGCGATTGCAGGTCAAACAGTAAATGTTACAGTAAAAGACAAGGACAAGGCCAGTTCATATTATTCAGTTGAAACCAATGACCAGGGAATAGGAACTCTCAAGATTGATAAGGATGAGGGCAGTTATGATGTCACTGCCAATTATGGCGGAAACGACAAGTATAAGCAATCCAATGCCACCAAAAAGATAACCGTCAAGGAAGAGGTGGTTGCGGAATCTCAGTCCTCAAGTTCATCATCTTCAGATTCCCGTTCCGTCTATGCTTACAAGTCTGACGGAACACCTATGTACAGCCAGGCCGAAGTTGACCAGTATATGATAAACAAGTACGGATATGTGAACTATCACATTGGAAGTAACGGATATGTCGATATGGACGAGCCGGGATACGGTGACGACGGACACAGGATATGGTAGCAAAACATGTAGGTGCAATGCATCTACTTCAATTCTTTTTTTTTTTAATTTGAACCGATTACACTTCTGTTTGATGTAATCTTTTTTCATTGTATTTGATGAAAATATATATAATAAGATACTAACATAATATTAATTATGAAAAATAACCTTGATGATGAAACATTAAAGAAACTTGCATTTGTGTCTGTCAGCACTTATAGAGTAAAAGCAATAAAATCCCTGGAGGACGGGCAGGTGAAAATTCCTACAAATATCGCCAAGGACGCTGGAATCAGAAGCAATCATATTTCCAAGGTCCTCACTGAGCTTAAGGAAATTGGAGCTGCCGAGTGCATCAATGAGGAAGCCAGAAAGGGAAGGCTTTACAGACTTACTGATCTTGGCGAGACTATTTCTGACCATATTGAGGAATTTTGATAACTTTTCACTCACCCGTAGATGAGGGATGCAAGGAATCGGCACTGATGATTGCATGACTGTGCGGCATTAAAAGTCAAACTCATAGATAGTTAAGGGATTGTCTTTCAAATGCCTGAAAACATGCAAATTCCATTATTTAGGTAGTGTGTTTACCATTAAATTCTCGACGGT
>CAZQWN010000039.1:0-10913 GCA_964596915.1 uncultured Methanobrevibacter sp. | reverse complement strand
AAACATGCAAATTCCATTATTTAGGTAGTGTGTTTACCATTAAATTCTCGACGGTGGCATAATGCCTGAGTCATGATAATTGCGATGTGTGGTTATAGTTCTCTTTTTTTAATGTAATGCTTTGTTTGATTTTATTTATATATCAATTTAATTAAAATTTCACTAAATCAAATGCCTGGAAAATCTATTGTATACACTTTTAATCAACCGATTATTTCATTTGCTTGAAACAAAATTCTTATCTAAAAAGTCGGATAATATTATGATAGGAAGTTTTATCATGAACATGTCAAAATCAAAATATTGCAGGGCCATCCAGTGTGAAAAGATGTTGTGGCTTGAGGAAAACAGGCCGGATTTAATAGGCCAAAAAGATGAATCCCGCATGAAAACCGGTCAGAAAGTCGGTGAAACTGCAAAGGGCATATTCGGTGACTATACAGATATACCGTATGGGGCGGATTTAACCGAAAGGGTTTTCATGACACAAAAAGCACTCAAAGATGGGGCGAGTGTCATTACGGAGGCGTCATTTCTTTTTGATAACAACTTCTGCAGCGTCGACATCCTCAAAAACCTTTCAGGAGGTGTTGAAATCTATGAGGTGAAAAGCTCAACCGAGATAAAGGACGTCTATCTCGATGACATTTCCTACCAGTACTTTGTTCTTTCAAACTGCGGGCTGAACGTCAAAGGGGCGGCCATCATCTACATCAGCAATGAGTACGTCAGAGGTGAAAATCTGGAGCTGGATAAGCTCTTCAGGATTGAGGATGTAACCGGCATAGTCCGTGAAAAGCAAGAAGAAATCAGGCAAAACATTGACATGACCAGGGATTTTATGGAAAATCACGGTCCTTTAAGGGAACCTTCATCAGAAATCGGCATGCACTGCTTCAATCCGTATGAATGTGAATTCTGGGATTACTGCACACGTGACCTGCCAAAGCCCAATGTCTTTGACATACATGGAATGTGGAAATCCAAGAAAATAGAAAAATACCATGAGGGCAAGGTGTCATTTGAGGATTTGAAAAATGAGAAACTGAACTGGAAATACCTTGAGCAGATTGACTTCGAGCTTAATGACCGTGAGGCGAAGATAAACAGGCAGGCAATATGTGACATTCTTGACACACTTAAGTATCCGCTGTATTTCATAGACTATGAAACCTGCCAGTATGCAATTCCTGAATTCGTTGGAACAAAACCATACCAGCAGATACCTTTCCAGTATTCCCTGCACATAATCCGTTATGAGGGAGGTCCTCTTGAGCACAGGGAATTTCTGGCCAAAGTCGATGATGTGAACATGATAAGAACATTCGCCGAAAGCTTGATTCATGACATGCCCGATGACGGAAGCGTAATCGTCTACAACAGGGGATTCGAGTCAAGCCGCAACCGCGAGATTGGGGAAATGTATCCGGACCTTAAAGGTGAAATGGAGCGCATCAACTCAAATATAGTCGATTTGATGGTGCCTTTCAAAAACAGGGACTACTATGCCCGGCAGATGCAGGGCTCATATTCCATCAAGTATGTTCTTCCGGCACTCTATCCCGATGATGCGGAACTCGACTATCACAATCTTCCTGTGGTTCACAACGGTGGAGAAGCCTCCGATGCCTTTTTGAATTTGAAGGACAAAACCTCAGAGGAACGCTCAAAAATAAGGGACGGTTTGCTTGAATACTGCAAACTGGATACGCTGGCAATGGTAAAGCTATGGGAAAAGTTTAAGGAAGTTTCTCTTTAAAATAAGACTAAAACTCTTGGAAGATAGGAGTTAACAGTATAACTCCTAAATCTCCAAGTTTTTTTGTGTTTTTTTTCCTAGGAATCAAATTAATATCATCCAGCTTAAAATGCTCAAACCGGATGATAATCCGCTTTAATTGACATTCCTTTTTTTAAAGTAAAAAAAACTTGCAAGTTTAAAAACAAAGTGGACTAGCTTTAAAAGCTGTCGAAGATGTATAAAATTTCGAAAAACTTAAAAAAGTTTTTCTAATTAAATTATATGATTTCATATATTTAAATATATGTTAATTTTAACCTCAAGGTGAATGCAATATCAGCAATATTTAAGATATATCTATTCCAAAAACAATTACAGTGATTAATTTTTAAACATGGGAGATCAATACATGGCAGATAAAAAATCCATAAATGAAAATCGTATGAGCAAAAACGAGTATTACCTTGCTATAGCACTTGTTGTGTCAAAAAGAAGCACATGCCTTAAAAGACGCTACGGTGCTGTGATAGTCAACAACGATGAGATTGTAAGCACCGGATACAACGGAAATCCCAGAGGTGATGAAAACTGCTGTGACAGAGGGGACTGTCAGAGAATGAACCTTCCGTCAAATTCAGGAAACTACAACGACTGCTTTTCAGTACACGCAGAACAGAATGCAATAATCAGCGCAAAGAGAAACGAGATGCTCGGCTCAACACTGTATCTTGCCGGTGAAAAGTATGATGACGGCAATTGGGTTGAAATAGATGATGCCGAACCGTGTCCGATATGCTTCAGGATGATTAAAAACTCAGGCATTGAAAAAATAGTCAGCCAGAAAGGCATTTTAGAGCTTTAGGATAATTTTTAAAGTTTTGAGTGATAAAATCAATTTCTGTGAAGGAATGTTAGAAAACTCCATCAAGTTTTCGCAGGGGCTTTTACTTGAAAAAAACACTATCTATTAGCTTCAATTAATAATAATCACATTTAAATATGGTATTGTACAATATAATTAAACAAGAGTGTTGTCTTTTTGAGTCAACCTCATGGATTAAACAGGTTTAATGTCTATTGTGGTGTCGTGAATTTAATCTTGCGGCATAGGCATTAAATTTTAAAAACTATTTTTTTTTGATTTTTAGTAACATTTTACATTATTTGCTTGATTTTCAAGTCATGACCTTATGGTTGTTGTATATTTCTGCACCAAACTTAAATATTGCGGAAAAAAATATATTACCATGAATTTCATGAATAAAGATGCAAACATTAAACAGTTTCAGCTGGTGCGCTTCATAAACGAAAACTCAGCTGACGACCATGTCATGTCAAAGCTTTCAATCGTGCTTCGCCGAGACAAGATCGAGGCTCCATATTACATGGTAACCAAAATCAAACTCTCTACATGTGTTGACATGGAGGAGAAGGGACTCATTCATGCTATGGACATGCTGAACCATGCAAGAAGGCACAACCTCACTGAAGAGGCTTACGGTAAAATCAGGGCATCGGTTTTAAAAGCACAGGAATCGGACCTGGTTAAAATATCTGAAAGTGACGTGCAGCTGAAGATTGACTTCATGACACGAAATGATGATGAGTTTCAAAGTGTTTTCAATGAATTCAATGAGCTTTTTGATTTGATTGACAATCTCGTAGGATAGGATTTATGTAAGGTTAAGAATTAACCTCACACCCATTAATCTGTTTCATTGATGATGGTAATGTTTTTGTTTTCATTTAACTTGTTGAACTCCAGCAGGAATTTATATGTGTCATTGAAATCGCTTTCATTGCCGATTCCACCTTTTGTAAAATCAACAATGTATTTTTCTTTTTCAAATTCAATAATTTCGAATGAACCTTTTTCATTCATGCTCTTGTCCACAAAATTATATGTGCCGTTTTCATAGGCATAAACGGTGTAGTTGTTTTCGCTGTCGTTTGTGAGGTAATCCTCGCCGTCATGCTCTGTGAAAGAAACTATTGAGAGAATCTGTTCGGGATTTTTACTTGAATCATACAAAACAAAAACGCCGTCACCGATGTCTTCAAAACTGCCTGGAACTTCAAAGCTGCTTGCCGCATTGTCCGCTGCAACAGCAACTCCCATACTGACTAGACCTAAAATCATAAGAATTAGAACTTTTTTAAACATGTTATTACTTCCTATTTAAATATAGCAAAAAACTATTATATAAATTAACAAGTTTTGATTTTTAAAACCCGATGATTCATTTTGTTCAATTAATTGTTTCATTGAATTCCTGCAATGTTATTGCAGTATGAGGTTATTTTAAAAAAGCCATTGTTCATTTAAGCGACGAAGATGGTGTTGTAATGCAGGAAAACTGTAATTTATATGTCTAACTATTTTAAATCAAATGGTAATAATATATGAATTACATGGTTTTTTAACAAAAAATAGAGAAGAATTAAATTAATCAAGTTTTAAAAAATGAGATTAATGTCCTATTGCAGAGAAAAATCCCTGCAATATCCCGTATTGACATTAATAAATAAAATATTTTTTGCGTCTTAATAGAGGTTTACTTAAAAGTAAATCCCTTGTATAATCCTATTATTGAATAACCTATATAAACTTAACTGATTTTAGAAAAATAGGCAATTAAACAGTGCCTATCTCAGGGGAAAAGCCTCATGAAAACATTAGTTTTCGAAGACCTTCATTGATTTGTTTTTATTTAATTGCCCTTAGTGAGGTGAAAATTTGAGTCATTATCTTCTATTTTTCATTAGACACAATATTGTCATGATATTCAGACAGTATGTTCCAATGATGAAGATAATTAGCTCCACTTTTTTCACCTCCATTCAGACGCATGGAAAGAACACTAGAAAAGTCATACGGTGAAACTACTCTAATTAACAAATAAACATTGATTACAATGGGTATCATCATGTTTAATCACCTCTTTCCAAAAATATTTTATAGATTGAGGCTTTTCAAGAGAATATATATCAGTTATAAATTATTTAAAGCTTGTTGAAGCCATTTTGTAAAATTGCAGTGAACAAAACATCCCATATAAACTTTGCGGTGCAAAAAAAATTAATTGATAAAAAAATTGCTGAATAAATGAAAAAAATATGAAAATCATAAAAGGCACCTAATGCAACAAATCTTAAAACAAAACATGTTTAAAAAGCATAAATACTGTAATTTATAGTTCAAATCAAAAAAAAATAGTGACTTCATGTCACATCCTCAATTCTAAAAAAAGAATAAAAGAAGATATGTTCATTACATACGTCGCTTTTCAAGAGGAGAATCTATTAATGGGTTTCATAAGACAGATGTTGGCGTTGTAAAGTTTGTAGGTACTACCCTACAAGCGGTTGAGAATGAGTGCGATTTAAGAGACACAATCTTCAATCTTACTCGTTGGGTCAATTCAAAAGAAGAATTAATTTAATTGCAGATTTATTTTGTTCTTCTTAAAAATTGGATAATAACCGACGTTGTGGATTTTATAATTCACATATGTTAGTCTGTACGCCATATCATATACTTGATTTTTTTAACCATTTTTCAGCAAATTTTTTTTAAATTGCCGTTATTGATGTTTTTTGTTAATTTGATTTTATAAAAATTTTGATTTTCTGACAATATTTTCAAGAAAAAATCATGATCAGCAAAATTAAGAAAACAATATAAAAAATAGAAACTAAGACCATATATTGCCTTAATTAGAAAATAAAAAGCAGATATTATCGGAATCAGAACAAATTAATTATTGCCAATCCCCGTATTGGAAAATATCTCTTCCTATGATAAGAGCTGAAAAACACTTAAAAAATTAATAGGTTTGGCTGACACTGGAGTTGTCATTCAAACCTATCAAAACTATCACCAGATTAACATAAGGTGTCTGTAATCCTGAAATTGTTGATAAATGTCATCAGTATTCAGGAGAATATTGCCTTTGACTGTCATGCATGAATCACCATCACAATGATAACTGACAGGATTTGAACTACTATCCGGCATGCATCCATTATTTTTAGAGCCCTGCGAAAAAACTGTTTTTGATAGTTGGGATATTGTCACAAGAAAGTAAAGTTTATATTATATTTTAAACATAACTTATAATACAGATATACATATTTGGAGGATTATAATTGTTTAAAAAGAAATTGATATTACTTTCAATAGTTCTTGTCGGGCTCCTTGCGGTTTCTTCAGTTGCTGCAGCTGAAAATGCAACCGAAGATATTGTAAGTGTAAGTGACGACAATGAAACAATCGCCCTGGAAAATGATTGCAACGAATCAGGCTCTGATGAATCAGATGTCCTAAAAGCGGCTGAATCAGATGAAAATCAGGTATTACAGTCAAGTGTCAATGATACTGTAGAAGTTTTGTCTGCAAGCAGCGTTTCACTAAATACTGCTGACGTTTTAGGCGCTGTCAATCCGGAATCTTCTTCAGCTGAGCCGATTTTAAAGGCCAAGAAAACAAAAACAGTAAAAATGAGTGTAAAATACAAATGGACCACTAAAAAAATAGGCAAATTTAAAATCAAAGCCCGTTTGTGGAAAGTGCACTATGTATATGGATATACTAATTACTTGGATATCATGTTATACAAAAACGGAAAACTGCTCAAATGCAGCAGTTATGTCTCAAAATACTTCTACAAAACAAACGGCAAATGGAAATGGTGGGGCAAATGGAGACATGGCGGTGTTAACCATTCATATCACCGATATATAAATTTCAATCCGATAAAAATGATTAAAGTCAAATTCAGATATTAACTATCTGAATGACTATTTTTTTTTCTTTTAACCACCAATATTCCTCATCATTAATTCCCAATTAATTTTTCTCTTTCAATCAACGAAATAACAATGAATATATGCACATTTAGATACGATATTAATTATCATATTTTTTTTAAAATTTTTTCCAATGGCCGGTAAATTCATGATAATGTATCTTTTTTTATGAGTTAATCCCACCATCTCAGTTTCAAACATGATTTAATTTTTAAAAAGATGTCGGTTAATGACATGGTGTTTTCTCTAAATTGCTGCTTGAAGATATTATCTTTAATTTAATTGACTGTAAATTCAATATAATGGCATGTGATTATGCAGTAGGATGGCTTTCAAATTTTCCTGTTTAATTTTAAAATGTGAGCTTGGAGTGTGCAAAAAAGTGTGAATTTAAAAAAAGAAATATTATATATTGGAATTATTATAATATTGTATAATTAAAAGTGATGTGAATTTAGTATGGTGTTGATTTTTTATGAGAAATATTATTGTTGTTCAATGTTCATCTACAGGAACTAATTATATTCAGGACATAACTGACAGGAATTGTAATCCCGTTATTTTGGAAATGAATACCTTAAGTGATAGCGAGGAAGCAGAGGAGTATTTAAACGAAGTGAGAAATGCATACAATTGGATAACTGCTGATTACGATTTGATTTATGAAAAGGACACATATGAAGAAACTCTTGAAATGGTTAAAAAACTTGATCCTTTACTTGTTGTTCCTGGAACTGAAGATGGGGTCATATTGGCAACCAAATTGGCAAATGACTTGAATCTTTTGTGCAACCCAATAGAAAACTTGGATGCATTCACTTTAAAAAACGAAATGCAAAACAGATTGGCTGAAAACGGTATTCGTTCAATTAAGGGATGCGTTGTAAGGTCTTTAGCTGAGGCTATTGAATATTATGATAGTGAAAACCTAAGTGAAGTTGTAGTAAAACCGGTATATGGTGCCGCATCAGTTGGTGTAAGATTGTGCTCAGGCAGGCAGGATATGATTGATTCGGTCGAAGAGATATTTAACATGAAGAGTGTTTTTGGAGAGGATTTAACTGAGCTTGTTATTCAGGAGCGCATTAACGGTCAGGAATATGTTGTCGATACAGTATCCTGCAATGGAGTTCATAGGGTTACCTTGATATGGAAATACAATAAAATCAAAACCTCTGAAGGAGGCAATATTTATGATTATGATGAAACCATAATGGAATTGGGAATCGGTGAGGCGGAACTTGTTGAGTATGCCTATGACGTTGCTGATGCTTTGGGCATCAAATACGGTCCGGTTCATGGGGAATACATGGTTGATGAAAAGGGACCTGTATTGATAGAGGTGAATTGCCGCCCTCATGGGGGCAATCTTGATGCAAAATTCCTTGACAGGATTTCCGGACAGCATGAAACCGACAGTTCTCTTGACTCATATTTAAATCCTGATAAATTCCATCAGGAGCGCTTAAAGCCATATAAGTTATATGCGTATGGCGTTTTAAAGTCAATAATCGTGCCAAAAGACATCACTGTCAAGTCATCCCCATTGAAAAATATTGGACAAAACCTGAAAAGTCATCACAAGACTTTAATAGGTCAAATTGACGGTTCACAATTTTTCCTAAAGACTCAGGATATAGAAACAAGTCCAGGTGACATATATCTGGTTCATGAAGATAAAGAACAGGTAAAGAATGATTTGGAATTCCTCAGAAACCTTGAAAAACGCGATTTTCAGCTGGTGTTAAGCGAAGAAACACATGAAAAGACTGATATTGATAATTCTAACTATTTGGATGATATCAAATCTATTGTTGGCAATCTAAAACCCTATGGTACCATATTACTGGTTACAGATACCTTTTTCGATGATTTGTCCATAGTTCAGACAGATGTGGAAGGTTTGGATAAAATCGACGGTGAATTCGATTCCGTTTTAATCAATTTAAACAAAAGCATAATGGATGAAAATGATGAAAAAATCGCAGCCTTGCTTTTAAAAACATTAAAAACAGTTAAGGTTGGTGGAGGAATATTCATTCCAAAAACTACATATGATTATATTCCAAATGGCAGGTTGGGTGCTGAAGCGCTTGTCAAATTCCTGAACTTTAAAATCGAATTGCCGGTACATAAATTGCAGAGAATGTTGATTGCTTCTAAAAGATAGTGTACATTATGAATTATGCAAGAAATTATGATTTACTGAACTCCAAATTCAGGGAACTGCTCTTTCCGACATTGCTGACTTCGATTCTGGAAACTTTGCCATTCTCATTGACGCATTTTTCATAAGCCTTTTTATGGGACCCACATTTTTATCTGTAGTTCAGACTATGGAGCCCTTTGTCTGCTTTATAAATACAGTATATTGGCTGATAGGTTTTGGAGGAAGCATACTCTGCAACATTTCAAAGGCGGAATTCGATAAAAATAAAAGCAATGAACTCTTTTCGACATCGATAATAGGAATCGTGCTGATTGCAATTGTCATAACAATATTGTCATTTATATTTCATGATACGATTATCCAGTTTCTGTCTCATTCTCCAAATATGAAACAGTATTTAGCACAATATTTCATCCTGTTTCTTTTAGGGATTGTATTTGAATGCTATAGGGCTGTTCTGGCCTATTTCATCAGAACAGATAATTTTGTTCAGCTTCAGTTTCGATCATTCCTCTTGGCCAATGTTGTAAATATAGTTTTTGATATTGTGTTCATGAAATTCTTAAACTATGGAATTGCAGGCGCTGCACTGGCTACGTCATTAGGCAGTATTGCAGGGGCAATTTACATTTCAGTTTACTTTTTCAAATCTAGAAGGACATTGAAGATTATTAAGGTCAAATCTTCAAAGATTTTTGGCTATTTGGTTGATATCTGCAGGACAGGTTTTTCAACAGCTTCAATTACACTCTACATTATGCTTAAATTTCTGGTTTTGAATGCAATAATTGCAGGAATTTTAGGACAAATCGGACTTGTTGCATTGAATATGTGTTATAATGCAACATTTTTAGTTGAAATATTCATTTTGGGTACGACACAATCAATTTTGCCAATCACCACTGTGTATTATAAGGAAAAAGATTACAGTGGTGTCGATTATGTCATTAAAAAGTCACTGAAACTGGTTGCGGGATTTGGAATCTTTTTCAATTCACTGCTGTGCATATTCCCACAAATTGTGCTTTTCATATTCAATATGCACAATCCTGAGCATGTTCCAATTGCAATGAATGCAATTAGAATTGTTTCATTCAGCTTTTTGAGTTTTGCAATCAATTATCTGTATGTCTTCTACGCCCAGTCAATTGAAAACGACAGGCTGGCCAATATGATTTCACTGCTTCAGGGTCTGATTTTCCCGGTCGTTTTTGCGATTGTCCTGTCACATATCTGGGGAAGCACAGGATTTTGGTTTGCACTGGTGTTAAGTGAATTGGCAACAGTCGCTGTGTCTTTCATCTATTCCAGATTGATTTCCCCCAAATCCAACGGTGACTATAGTGGATTTTTCTTAAACAGGAAAAATACTGAAGGTGAAGTCTTTGAGTTTACAATCAGGGGAAATGTTGAAGATGCGGTCAATATTTCAAAAAAGGTTCAGGAATTCTTTTCAGGCAATGAACCTTCAGCCATTATTGGCATGGCCGTTGAAGATATGGTGGTTTATATCATTGAAAGCAATGATGAGGTGGATTTGATTGATTCGGTTATCAGAAATGATGCCGATTCGATTTTGATTTCAATCAAATATTCCGGAAATGCAATAAATCTTTTGGCCGATGACAATCCCGAATCAAACATTTCCATATTGAAGAAACTGTCAGACAACATCGATTACTCCGAGATACTGGGACTCAACAATGTAGTAATAACAATCAGAAAGTAATTTGGGCTTTAAATGTTTCACTTTGGGATAGTGCAAGATTAGAAAAATTCTAAAAAAAAGTTTCGACAGAAAAAATTTACAAAATCCAGATATTTCCATAAGCTAAAAAAAATTAAGGATGATTCAATATAAATTGAAGCACAAAAAAACTTAAACTGTGCTATAATTAAATCTCGTGATTGAGATCATATAATGCATCCTCATAGTCTTCAACAAAATATCTGATGTTCTTGCGGCCTCTTGTTTTGAATGTGCGGCTTCCGGACGAGCTTTTCCTTTTGATATTCAATGCCTCCAGGATTTTTAGGATTCAGCTCACTGTCCTCTTTGAAAATGAGTTTTTATATGTTGGAAAGTAGGTGTGATGGGATTCGAACCCACGAAGCACTAAGCAATAGGCCCTGAACCTATCTCATTTGACCACTCTGACACACACCTATAAAAAAATAAGTAAAATATATTTT
>CAZQWN010000038.1:4963-17902 GCA_964596915.1 uncultured Methanobrevibacter sp. | reverse complement strand
TTAAAAAAGGCCTTTGATGAAGGATTCACTGAATTTAATCACGTTGCCATTGATGAAACCATCAAAAAAGCATACAATTCCAACAACAACACAATCGCCAAAAATGAAACGTAAATATTGGTCGATTACTACGAAGGACGACCAATCAACCCAGAATCTCTTGAAAAACTCCATAAACTGGCTCAAAGATTATTGGAAAAGAAAGACATGAATGGTGAAGATAAATTAGAACTATTATATGGAATAGAAACACAATTCACATTCACAGGACAAGACAGAATACCTGTAAATGATATTGAAGCAAGATTTATGAAAGGAAAGAAAGGAAATTTCATGGTTACTTATAATATCCAATCTGTAGTCGATTATGATACTAAATTAATCTGTGCAATAAACATTACACAAAACCCTGCAGACCATTATGAACTACCATCGATAGCAGAAAGATCAATAAGAAACATACAAACAAAACCAAAATACATCAGCGCCGACACAATATACTTAAATCAAATAAGCTTATCATACTAAGCAGATAAGAAAATTGATGGATTAATACTATCAAGAAAACAATCCAAAGAAAAAATCGGAAAATTAAACGAAAATCCATACTACAAAGACCATTTCAACTACAATTACGAATTAGATGCATTCAAATGTCCAGAATGAAACTATTTACACTTCTTTGCAAAATACATTGAACCACACAAAGACCTAGAAAAACCAGACAAAAATAAAAAGACTCTACAACAATTACGAAGCAAGACCTAGAAGATTTCTGTGAAAGCACATCCATAAAAAACCAATTAAAACTCGATGTAACAATATTTTAAAAAAATCAACAAGTCAGCCAAAATTCAAATTTGGCGGACACCCTATCCTGATATTTCCTTAAATTCTAGATTAAATGTGTTAAATCATTATCCTTTAAAAAAAGATTTAACTCATTGCCGTATAATCCATAATAATGTTCCAGAACGATTTTCATGATGATCTCATATGATCCTCCTCCAAAATAGCTTGCATCACCTACCGAGAAATATTTTTCTATGTATTCATCTTCGCCGTTGAAATAATCAATGGCGACAATTAAGCTACTGAATTCATAGTATTTATGTATAAATGCTATCACTTTGTTTGTTTCGATGTTTGTTTCTTCGCTATATGGCAATATTTCATCAATGGTGCACATTTCAGTGGGATTTTTGTGATAAAATTCCATCCGTTTTTTTCTAAACAAATCCGAAAACTCATTTAGGTTTTCCAGAAAATCCTTTGGTATGGGTTCTTTGTCAAATTCGGCTAGTTTTTCTACTAATCCTTTGTAATTGTTTTCAATGCGTTGTTTGTGATAAATAATAAATTTGTGTGTGTATTTTACTTTCATGTTTTTTATTTTCAGATATTTTTACTTATAAAGGTTTTTTGTTTCGAATCTCTTAATCTAAAATCTGGATTTAATCTATATCAAACATGATGAAATGTCGATTTTCAACATAGTGTAATGCGTTTAGTTTAAATTTCTATTAATATAATTTAAGTTTGCTGCGAATTTTATCATTTAATTAATGATGAGAGTGATTTAATTGATTTTTTAAATCTTTGATAAATGGAAAAATTGAATTTTCTTTGATTTTTTCAAAAGTCAATAAATTAATGCCAATTCAAGTTTTGCTATAGATTAGGCCAAATATTTAACTTGAATTTTCCTGCACCATTAAGTAAATTGAATTATTAGTCCGAATATCAACATCTATTATTCACATATGTATTTTAATTAATCATTGATTGCATTATTCTGGAGATAAAATTTGTCGGATAAATTGCAAATTTGAAAAAATTGTTAAAGGATTTTATGGCGTTTAATTATATTATTTGACATCTAAAATACTATTTGGAGTAAATGTTTTTTTATTGGGGTTGATAAAAGCTTTACTTCAACGATTTATTAAATTTAACTATTTAAAACTAACTTCCATCAAAAAATTCCAAATCAACAAAATTTTTGAAAGAGACTTATCTAAATAGGGCAAAATATTATAAAACAGTATAATTAAACCTATTAAGAGTCTGTCCAATAAATAATTTTTTCTAATTTTTTATTTTTTATTAATTTTTTCATTGAAAATTTGTTTATTTTGAATATTATTTTCTAAAAAGTAGTTAATTATAAATATGTGAGAAGATAAATAGTTATTTAAGCCTACAAAACTAAAACACTTCTCACAATTTATTTTTATGTATTTTGTGACACTTAAATGTTTTGGTTTTGTGAAAATGTTTGGGTGTTTTGATATTTATGACTTTAGTTTATGATAATGCTACTTGTGAACAGGCTATTTTTACTTATGCCTTTTCTGGACAGAATTTAAATAATGATAACATTGTTTTCACTGTTAAAAAGTTGGTAAATAATTTTAAACGTGATTTTCCATTACTATTTAAAGATGATTTTAAGAATCAGGGAAGGCCAAAGGAATATTATTTGGATGAATTATTGGGTTTTGTTGTTTATGGAGTTTATAATAGTCGATTTAGTTGTAGGGAATTGGCTGATTGGATAAATAATAATGATGAATCTGTTAATTATATCTTGAATGATAAGAAACCTAAGAAATCCATTATTCATTTGTTTTTACAGGAAAATACATTGTTAATCAATGTATTTTTTCATTACACTGTGATTTTGGGAATCAATTTGGGTTTGATTGATGGTGAGTGCGTTGCTGTTGATGGAAGCATTGTAAAAGCCCATTCTAATAATTTTCGTTTGATCAAAATTGAAGAAATTGAATATTTGCAAAATTTGATTTTTGATTATGGTGTAAACTGGAGTAAAAACAGTATTTGGCATAAAATCCATCAATACTACAATGAAAACAAAAAATATGACGAAATAAGTAGTTTAGTAGGTGAAATAAATGATAATTTGAATAAAAATGGATTAATTCTTCTTAAAACTGCTTTAATTAGCATGGATAATATGTATTTTGTTCTCGATTTATTGGATGTTTTAAAAGCAAATTATGATGGAAAACACACAATTAGTTTAACAGACCCAGAATCTAGGTGGATGATGGATAAAAAGAAAATATGGGTTTAAATTACAATTACCAAGTTGCAGTAGACAGTAAAAATGGAATGGTTGTAGGACAATACCTAACACAGAACGCTACAGACGCTCATGAACTATTTGAAATGTTACACGAAATAAAAATACAAATGGGAATCAATCCACAAGTATTAGTCGCAGACAACGGATATATGAACGACAATGTAATAAAATACGCCTATGAAAATAATATCCGATTATTAATTCCAGATCGAAATGAAAGTAGCAAAACAAAATCTAAAAATAGAGAAAAACCCTATCACAAAGTAAATTTCACGTATGATTGGAAAACAGACTCATTCATCTGCCCAATGGATGAACACTTACATTACAAAAACGATAGAAAACTTAATGGCGAATGGATGAGGGTATACTCAACAAACAAGTGTAAAACTTGCCCAGTCAAAAATCAATGCACAAAAAGCAGAGTACGAGAAATTTTCGAACCTGTCGACGATTTAAGATGGAAAATGAAAGCAGATTTCAAATCTCCAGAAGGAAAAATCTACTACAAAAAAAGAGCAAATCTAAACGAAGCACACTTCGGACTACTACGAAACGCACGTAATTTCCAAAAATTAAACAGAACTGGCATGAAAAATGCAGAAAAAGAACTAACAATACGCTCAATAGCACATATACAAAAAATACACGAAAAACTAAACGCAACACTCATTTAAACAAAAAAACAAACAAATAAAAACACACTTCCAAACAACAAACACAAAATAAACAAGCACCAAATTAAGCAAAACAACATCAAAAATAACTCAAAATTCTAAAAAAAAGTAACGAAGTGCAATTTCAAGTGTAAAATAACTCCTGAAACTCCACTAATCTCAATCTAAGAGCAAAATCTTTTTATTTAAATTCAATTAAAAAATTGATTATTGGACGAACTCTTTTGTGAATTTTTTCTTATAAAAATTTCAATAATATATATTTTTAGTTTTTATTTAACTTTTTAACTTCAAATTTTGTATTAAAATTTATGCCAAAATATCTAATATTGAAATTTTATTTAAAATTCTGCTAATATTGGACAAATGATTAATTGAGTTCAATTTTACGGACTTAAAACAATATTCTAAAGTGGCTTCAACAAGTATTATATATCTTTGGAGTTAATTTATTACATAAATGATTATTTTCAAAGAGATGAAAATGTTAAATTAATTCAGACAATTATGTTGACTATTTTCAAAATAAACATTCTAATGGGAAAATGCAAGCGGTAAAACACATTGAGTAAATTAGTATAATGAGTAAAAATGTTTAATATAGACATAGTTTCTGATAATTTGTCATAGTTTAATGACTGCGAGGATGTTGATATTCATTTTTCAAAATCAACTGAATTTAACCCTAAATTAGATCTTGAAATTAGATTACAAAAAGATTCATTCATTATTGAATAAGTTTAATGTGGTAATATAATGGCAAATAGAAAGACATTAGAGGATAAATTAAATTTCATTAATGATGCTAAAAAGACAAATATCGCAAAAGTCCATGTCAAATCAGTTAAAATGGGTAGAGTTAATGTGCATCCGATAATAATAAAAGATTTGAAAAAACAAGTAATAAAATTGAAAATGCTTTCTAAAAAATGCTAAAATCCAGAAAATGAATATTTAGGATAATGCCTAGTGTTTTAAACAAATTTATCTCAATATTTTAATTTAGTTGAAAAATCTTAAACGATTTTGAAAATCTACAAAGTTTTGAAAAAGTTATGTTGAGTATTGAGAAAAATATATTAATCAATTGTAATAAATTTATTTTTGTTACATATAGGAAAATTAATGAATGTCAGACTGTAATAGTTATATAAATGTCATATAATTTAGAGGTGTTTATTATGACTGATTTAATTAACCAAAATATTTTAATGGATCTTTTTAATGATTCTAATGATTTCGAATATTTATTCAAAAAAAAATAATCATTATTATTTAAATACTTTGAATAGGTTAAATTCAAATTTAATAAATAATTTGGCTAAATCTTTAGTAGCCTATTATCATCGCGAATATTATATCGCTCTTGATAAAATAATTCAAAAAACTGATTTGGATTGGGACGAATACGATTTTTATAATCAAAATTTATTGGATGATTATTTGAATCAGGTAGAATGTGAAATCCAGGTTTTCACAGAAAAAGATTTAAGGATATTGGTTGCTATTTTGGATATTTCATTTTTATTTTTAAAAAATGCCACTGATGAATCTGATTTTGAATCTGCATTGACCGCATTTTTCCAATTAAAAGATAAATTGGAATCAAATAACTTCACAAAAAAAGATTATTTGGATGTAGTTGTAGGTAGAAATTATGATAATTCATCTGAAAATGATATTGGTGATGGTTGGGAGGTTAATTATGAATATTGATGATTTCAAAGTAATTTGCAGTAAATTGAACATGTTTCAATATCCTGAAAGAGTCAATGATAAAAATAATCATTTAAAATTAAATTTGAGTTTAGAATGTTGTCTCCATCAGAAAATATTCAAAAAATTATCCTAACTTATAATTTAAGTTCCATTGAATCACCTGTTTTTTTGATGTGGGAATGTCTTATAATTTTAATTTTTGATGAAAATTTGGAAAATACATTGAATAAAGAAGATTTTTTCAAATTAACTGATGTGATTTCCTCTGTTGATTCTCAAGTTGAATTGGTTTCCAAATTATCCAATCTCAATTTACCTTTATTCTCAAAAACTATTGGTGAATAAAATGTCCATTCAATTTATCCCTACAGATAATCAAAAAACATTTCATGATGATGATAATATCAAATATTTTGCTCAAATAACCTTTGATGCTGATTCAAAAGATTTTTTAGATAAAATTTTAGATGCATTCAGAGTAAATGAAAGTAATAGAGAAGAGTATTTTCAAAAAATTAAACAATATCAAATATCAAGAGGGATTTCAATTAGTGATGATTTTGATATTTATCTGGAAAATTTTTTTGAATATAGAATGGAGCAATGCTAAGGATAAATATAAAGTCGATGAAGGAGTCTATGAAAATAATATTGAATTAATATCTAAACTGGAGTATTATAGTTCTATATTGCATAATTTGTGTATTTTGAATTAATTCTGATTGATTGTCATTTTCTCAGAACTTTTTTGATTTTTCCATTATCCTTCTTTTCTTGTTAAGTTATAATCATTTATATATTTTTTAAATTATAATAAGATTATCCAAGGAGTGTGTAAGGTATGGTTTCTCGATTTATTTCAAAAGAGATAAATAATGGATTTAACTTTAAGTCTCATACCCGTTTGACTAAAGGCCAGGCAATGGTTAGGGGCAGGGATGCTGCTCTTAAAGATAGGGAAATTTTACGTAAACGACGTGAAGCACGTAAATGAAATGTTTAATTTTTTTCAATAATACGTGAGATATCAAAACATATTGAAAAAGCATTTGCATTTACAAACGAATCGTTGTCTAAAACTATTGGTTGTGTTGAACAAAAAATCAAATTCAAGTTTATATAGGTGTTTGTATGATTTCAAGATTTATTGTAAGGGATGAAATTATCAGTTCAAATCATCTCTCTCGATTAAATAGGGGTCAGGCTATGCTTCGAGGTCAAAATGCCGCTAAAAAGGATAGTAAACGTTTACGTGAGAGGCGTGAAAGGTTAAGTTCAAAAAATTAATCTAACCAGATTTCAATTATTTCCATCATCTTCAGCATATAATAATATTTTTAAGAGATAATATTGTACTATTATCTCGAAAATAATAAGATAAAATTGCAGTTATCTTTTAACAGTTATTTTATTTTTCATAATACTGCCGTTGTAGTTAGTTTTAATGGTGTATTTTCCAGGTTTGGAATTTTTCGGAATCTTGAATGTGACAATTCATTTTGAATTAGTTTTAACTTTATAATTTTTTTCCTTTAAATGTTATTTTAACGGTCTTTTTAAAGACGGATTTTCCCTTATCTTTAATAAGTTTTACTGTTAATTTTTAGAGGTAATTTTTGTTTTAAACAATGTTTTAACTGTAATGGGGTTATTTGATGATATAAGAGATTTAGAAGATTTCTGCGAAGGCACGTCCATTAAAAATCAATTAAAACTCAATGTAACAATATTTTAAAAAAATCAACAAGTCAACCAAAATTTAATTTTGGTGGACATCCGATTAAAAATAATAAAAATAAGATGTAATAAATTACATCCTTAAATACCAATAACTTTAATCCTGCCTTCTCTTCTGAATTCATGATCAAAAGAAAGGAGTTCCTTAATGCCCATTTCCAACATGAGCACGATTATTGCTGAATCTGTGAAACTTAAGTGTCCTTCATACTTTTCAAAGATTCGTATAGTCTTCTCAGTATAATTAGGGATTTCATATTCATTAATGATTTTAAAGTTATCTACCATATAATGATAGACTGTAACTGCTTTATTATAATCACCTCTAGTGTTTATTACAGTCACTACTTCATTAATGACTTTATCACTAATATAGCATTCTTCAGACAATAATTCAATAAGCTCTAAAGCTTTTTTTGTATTTGAGTCGTTATTTAATGCGATTGCGATTAAATAAGAACTGTCTATAAATATTTTTCGCATATTATTTATACGCCTCTTTTTTCAATTTTACACTATCAGTGACTTCATCTGTTTTAACAATACCAATAATATCAGTAAGTTCGACTTTTTTTCTGAAATTAACTTCAGGTTTTCCATTATCAGTTATACCCCATTCTACAATGGTTTTTTCATCAATATTAAAAGCTTCCCTCATCTCTTTGGGGATGGATGTTTGGAAGTTTTTATAAATTTTGGTTGTTCCTATATTCATTTTCATCATCTCTGCCATTTAACTAAAATATTTTTTTTTAAGGGAAAAATATATTTTAAAAAACTATTTTTCTATCATTGTTATTTATTAAAACATCTGCAACTCACAGAAGTGTTAATTAATATTATTTATTCTGTTATTTATAAACTTATCTGTTAAAAATTTTTTTATGATAAAATAATTATTGCAGAAATATTGTTAAATTAAAAAATTACTTCAAAATATTTAACAAGATATCATAGTTTTTATCTCCAAATTATTATCTAATTTAATTAACTAGGATTTTAAAATTGTATTTTTCATTTTCTAAGCTATAAATCTGAACTTTTAATGTTTAATTGATTTGCCACCATGCTAATAGTTGGACAATCAATGTTGAATGTATTGTTTTCAATTTTCATAAAATGTTTGATATGAATGTTAAACAAACTTTTAATAACGAATTACTTTTAAGGCGGTAATATGGCTGCAAATAGAAAAACATTAATCGATAAATTAAATTTCATCAATGACGCCAAAAAGGTAAATATTGCAAAAATTCATGTCAAATCAGTTAAGATGGGTAGAGTCAATGTCCATCCGATAATCCTTAAAAAACACTATGAATTTGGTATTCATTAGATATTCAATTGTTTTAAATAGAAATTAATTTAATGTAACTTTCTTTAATATTTCTTTTTAAGGTGATTTATTATGAAAAACGTTGGAGCAAGAATGAAAACTCTCAGAGAAAATATGAATTTGACTCCTCAAGCAGTATCTTTATATTTAGACATTCCTTGCAAAGATTTGCTTGACATGGAAAATGGCAACAAAAATATTACTCTATTCATTTTAAATAATCTATGTTCATTGTTCGGATTAGTGAAAGCTATCTGCTCTGCGGGAGTGGAGAATTTGATTATGCAAAATTTGAAATTATAAGCACAAGCATCGAAGCAGATGACCTTGATGGCATTGCAAGCATGAACAGAATATATATGAACATGAAATACTTAACAAGTAAAACTTGAATAAGTAAAAAACTATTTTAAACCATGTATATTTTTTAAATTATAATAAGATTATCCAAAGAGTGTGTAAGGTATGGTTTCTCGATTTATTTCAAAAGAGGTAAATAATGGATTTAACTTTAAGTCTCATACCCGTTTGACTAAAGGCCAGGCAATGGTTAGGGGCAGGGATGCTGCTCTTAAAGATAGGGAAATTTTACGTAAACGACGTGAAGCACGTAAATGAAATGTTTAATTTTTTTCAATAATACGTGAGATATCAAAACATATTGAAAAAGCATTAACATTCACAAAAAATCGTTGTCTAAAACTAGTTGAATTGTTCTATAAAGTCATATTTCCAAAAAATCAAAAGAATTTAGAGAATTGTCGAACGAGTATGAATGCCATAAATCAGTGAGTTTTTACAGTCTCTTTTATGATTTGAAGAGTGTTGAGATAAAAGTTATGTGTATTGAACAAAAAATCAAATTCAAGTTTATAATTAATTTTTAATAGGTGTTTGTATGATTTCAATATTTATTGTAAAAGATGAAATTATCAATTCAAATCATCCCTCTTGATTAAATATGGGTCGGGCTATGCTTCGAGGTCAAAATGCTGCTAAAAAGGATGTTAGACGTTTACGTGAGAGACGTGAAAGGTTAAGTTCAAAAAATTAATCTAACCACTTTCAATTTATTTTTTTAAGCTTCACGCAATTAACTTTTTTTCACGGTTAACTTAGATAAACTGAGTTAACCACTATTTTTGATTTATTTTTTAATTCTCCTAAATTGTAAATTCAAATCATTGATATATAAATTTCAATGATATCTATCTGGTTGTTAAATTAAATATATAAAGTTTTATTTTGTATTAATTTCAAAAATATATACAATAAAGGGAAGTTGTCCTTTTTTAAACAAAACTTGGAGATATTATGAAGATAAATAAGATTTTTATTTTCAGTCTGCTACTAATTACAATCATGTCGATGGCTTTTGTTAGTGCGGCTGAAGACAATTTGACGATTAGTGATGATTCGCCTCTTGAATCCGTAGAAACTGAGGCAATCTCAATTGATTCAGACAATGAAATTTTAACTGATGAAGACAATGGTACTTATATTGATCCAGCAGAAGCATATCAATATTTAAATGAATTTAGAACAAGTAAAGGGGTCTGGTTTTGGGATTCAGACAATGAAAACATAATTTATTACAATACGAATGAAAATAATCAGCTCAAACCTCTTGAAATCGATAAGGGTCTTGAGGAAGTTGCAAAAATTAGAGCGAAGGAAATTGTTATAAATTTTGAGCATGAACGTCCTGACGGCTCTCTCATACAACCATTATATGAAAATTACACTGGTTATAATTATTTTTCAGAAAATATTGCATTTTCATATTTCACCGGATGGGACGTTACAGAAGCTTGGAAAGAAAGTTCCCTATTATATGATGGACAAGGTCACAGAAGAACAATGCTTAATCCCATCCTGAATTGTGTGGGGATTGCAGGATACATTGAGCCTGGAGGTTGTCCATTTTGGGTTCAGGCTTTTGGATTTAATGGAATCCCATCACAATCTTCAGAGACAGTCATAAACTATGATGAGTCAAAAGGTAGCTTTGCGGATTTATACAATCAGATTTTAAATGGAAATTCAGTTAGGCTCGATAAGGACTATGAGTATAAAAACGAGTCTATTTACGCTAATGGAATTACAATAGATAAGGCAGTTACAATTGACGGATACGGACATACTATTGATGCAAAAAAACTTGCAAGGATATTCAATATCACTGCACAGGGTGTCATCTTAAAAAATATCAATTTCATCAATGCATATCTTGATTATGCAAATGGTGGAGCAATTCATACAAGTGCTGATTTGACATTAATAAACTGCAGCTTTTCTGATTGCTTTGCATATTACGGCTCTGCAGTATATTCAAATGCTTCTTCACTATCTCTAACTGACTGCAGTTTCAATGACAACTTTGAAGTCAAAGGTGCAGTATTTAAAAAAACAGGTAATGTTTCTGTTGAAAATTCCAATTTCAAAAACAACTTAGCAATCATCTATGGTGGGGCATTATGCATAGATGATGCTTATGCGACAATAAACAATTCCATATTTAAAAACAACTCAGCATACCTCAGGGGAGGTGCAATATTTTCAGCACGCTCCTATGTTTCAATGACCAAATCAAATTTTATATCCAATGTATTGGATGCTGGAGGTCCTGCTTATGGTGCAGTATTTTGTGGGGAAGATAGTGATGTTTTCATTAAGGACTGCACTTTTTCAAAAAATAGGATGAATTCATTTTTCAGACAGGCATTTGGTGGAGCAATCTATTTGATTGATGGAAATGTTTCCATTATGGACTCTAACTTTACAGATAATTTCGCAATGGAGTATGGTGGTGCAGTATGTCTTGTAAACAACAATGCAAGTTTTGTGGATTGTAATTTCATGGGAAATTCTGTATATAAAGGAAGTTATGCTTCCAGTGCAGGTGCAATTTATGCCACAGGTGGAAACATAACCATTTCCCAAACACTCTTTTCAAATAACACTGCCGAAAACGGTGCATCAATTGCTCTTGATGCAACTGAAGTTTCAATTAATCAATGCAGCTTTTTAAATAATCCTGGAGGGTCCAATGGTGCTGCTGTCTTTTCAAACAATGTTAATCTCACAATCGATGACTGCAACTTTTTTAACAACACCTGTAAATATAATGGTGGTGCAGTATATCTTAGGGATGGAAGAATATCTCTCATGAATTCTGTTTTTTCAAAAAGCATTGCAGCTTACGGTGCTTTTTTACGTTTGGAAAACGCAAACATATCAATAATAAATGATAATTTCACAGGGGGTGTTACTAAAAACCAATATTATTCCTATGGTGGAGCAATGTATATAAACAATTGTCAAGGTTCAGTTGAACAGTCTGGATTTACAAACAATGCAGTTTATTCAGATGAATTTACAACAATAGGTGGTGCTGTACACTGTGAAAACAGTGACATCTCATTTAAAGGCTGTGAATTCTCAGATAATCTTGCAGACAATGGTGCTGCAATCTCATCAAAAGATGCTAACATATCAATTTCAAATTCCAATTTTAAAAACAACACTGCCAAAAATAATGGTGGAGCATTGGAAGCAGACATGTGCAACATCTCCATTTCAAACAGTGAATTTAAAGATGGCCATTCATTTGACGGAGGTGCACTATATTCATATGGCGGAAGCCTTGATGTGAGAGAGACAAGATTCATCAACAATTCTGCTTCCAGAGGTGGAGCCATATATTCATATTATTCAGATGCTACAGCATATGATTCAAATTTCACAGGAAATGTGGCAAACGGTGATGGGGGAGCATTGTACACATGCAATGCCGTCAATTCAATATTCAAGCAGAATAAGGCAAACACAGCTGGCGCCATATATGGTGAAAACAACAACGCAACAGCTTGTACATTCATAGATAATGTAGCATACAGCGAAAATCCGACATATGGTGCAAATACAATTGACTGTACATTCATTAACAACAGAATCATTATAAAAGCTATAATTGACATGCCATCCGGAGCGCAATATTATCTGGGAAATAAGCTATATGTATATTTAAATGCCTATGATTATCCGTATCAGTCAATTGATAATGCCACAGTAACAATCAAAATCTATAAAAACAATAAATTGGTAAATACATTCGATTTTGAAAGTGCGGACAATGGATGGATTGTAAACATCACTGAAGGGGAATATTTTGCAGTGTTGTCTGTTGACAGTGATGATTTTGATGTTAATCCTGTAAATATTACCTTAAATGTATTGAAAAAAGAAATTGCAACTTTAGACATCAATTTTAAAAATTGCACATACCCAAATCCGGTAATGCTTGATATTGAAAGCAGTGTTGATGCTAATGGTGAAATCTACATTGATGATAAGTA
>CAZQWN010000038.1:0-4863 GCA_964596915.1 uncultured Methanobrevibacter sp. | reverse complement strand
GTTAGTAGGAATTTTACTGTTTTCAAGAGGGTGACTTCTGTTTTACTTGATGTTAATGACACTACAACTGCCGATAGTGTTGTTGTTGGTGTTATTACTAGTGAAAATGGTTGGGTTTCTGTTAATGTTGGTGATGTTAGTCGGACGGTTTTTGTTAATGCTAATGGCTCTGCTTTGATTGATTTTGGTGCTTTTGATGCTGGAAATTATGTTGTTGAAGCAACATTCTACGTTGGTGATGAAAACTATTTGGTTTCATCTGATTTTAAAAATATTTCTGTTGAAAAGTTTATTGCCAGTGTTGATGTGGTTGTTGGTGATGTTACTTTCCCAGATTCTTTAATAGTTGATATTGAAAGCAGTGTTGATGCTAATGGTGAAATCTACATTGATGATAAGTATATTGATTATGTTGAGTTGGTTGGTAATGTGGCTAAACAGCTTGAATATTATAATGTTGGTGCAGGTTCACATGATTTTAAAGTTATTTTAACTCCTGTGAATTCTAGAATTGATCCTGTTACTGTTAGTAGGAATTTTACTGTTTTCAAGAGGGTGACTTCTGTTTTACTTGATGTTAGGGACACTACATCTGTTGATAGTGTTGTTGTTACTGTTATTGCTAGTGAAAGTGGTTTGGTTTCTGTTAAAGTGGGTGGTGTTAGTCAAAGTGTTTATGTTAATGCTAATGAATCTACTCCGGTTGATTTCGGTGTTTTAGATGCTGGTGCTTATGTTGTTGAAGCAACATTCAACGCCGGTGAAAACTACATTGACTCACACGATTCAAAAACAATTATAGTCACACAAAAAATCACACGGGATGACATCAAAATCTCTCAAAACAGTTCTGAAAATATTGTAGTCAACTTACCAAAAGATGCTACAGGAACACTAACACTTAGCATTGCAGGAAATGAATATGATGTTGAAA
This sequence comes from uncultured Methanobrevibacter sp., assembly GCA_964596915.1. GTDB lineage: Archaea > Methanobacteriota > Methanobacteria > Methanobacteriales > Methanobacteriaceae > Methanocatella. Next base: position 3,929 of record CAZQWN010000038.1, on the reverse strand, counting down.
TTGTTGATGGTGTTGCAGAAGTTATTCTTCCGGATTCTTTTACAGGTGAAAATTCATATGTCATCACTTATCCTGGTGATGAAAAATACTCTGGATTCAGTATTGAAGGCAGTATCAATTGTGATTCACCGCAATCTCCGCAAATCCAACCGGACATTGAAATCAAATCATTAACTGAAGATGGTCAGGTCACACTGCCGAGTGATGCAACAGGAACTGTTACATTAACAATTAATGGTAATGATTATGTATTTGATGTTGTTGATGGTGTTGCTGATGTTGAATTGCCTGAATTGGCAGATGGGGATTATGATTATACAATTACTTATTCTGGTGATGATAAGTATTCTTCATATGTTGCTAACGGTACTTTGAAAGTTAAGGATTCACAAGATGATGTTAAAGCGGATCCGGAATTAAGCATTGATGTTTTGGATGTTGATTTTGGTGAAATTGTTGTTGTAAATGTTTCAATTAGTGAAAATGCAACTGGTAATATTGTTGTTTTACTAAATGGTTCTGAAAGTGTGGTTGCAGTTTCAAATGGTAAAGGTTCTTTAAGCTTTTCTGATTTGGCTGTTGGCAGTTACGTTGTTTTGGCTAGATATGCTGGTGATGACTGTTTTAATTCCAGTGAAGTAGGTGCATCATTCAATGTAATGGAGTCTGGTGGTAATGGTACTGATACAGTTGTGCCTGAAATTGTCATTCCTCCGTTGGATGAGCCTTCCGCTGACGGTTCTGTTACAGTTACACTTCCAGGTGATGCAACAGGAACAGTGACATTAACAGTCAATGGTAATGATTATGTATTTGATGTAAGAGATGGAAGTGCAGATGTGTTGCTTCCTGATTTGGAAAACGGCAATTATACATATGCAATTTCATATTCAGGAGATAGCAAGTATTCACCATTTACAACAGTTGGAGTTTTAAATGTCAACAATACACTTCCTCAGGCTTTGCTCATTGCGGATGTCAGCATTCCTCCGTTAAATGATGGGCTTGAAAATGGATATGTTATTGTCAGTGTACCTGAAGACATTGAAGCAAAAGTCACATTGTCAATTTCAGGAAATACATATGTCTTTGATGTTACTGGCGGCAGGGCCAATGTGACATTGCCTGATTTGGCAGATGGGGATTATGATTATTCAATTACATATTATCCTCAAAGCAAATATGCAAACTACACTGATGTTGGCATATTGACTGTTAACAGGGCTTCTAGTGAAAAACCTGTTCCTGAAATTGTCATTCCTCCGTTGGATGAGCCTTCCGCTGACGGTTCTGTTACTGTTACACTTCCAGGCGATGCAACAGGAACAGTGACATTAACAGTCAATGGCAGGGATTATACATATCCTGTTGAAAATGGAATGGCCAAGGTTATTCTTCCTGACTTGGACGGTGGAAACTATCCATACACAATCACATACTCCGGTGACGGTAAATATTCCTCATTTACCAATAATGTAACCTTAAAAGGCCAAATTCTTAAATTTGATCCTGTCATCACAGCATCAAATGCCAAAGTCACCTACTCTGCAGGTTCATACTACACAATAAAAGTCAACGGAACCGATGGAAAACCTGCTAGTGGAGTAAAAATAGTAATCACAGTCAAAGGCAAAACATTTAAAACACTGACAGTTACAAATGGCATAGCCAAGTTCAAAATAACCAGCGTACCTGGAACCTACAAGATGAGCATAACTGCACTTGGTAAATCAATAACACGAACACTTACTGTAAAACACCTCGTGACACTCAAGTCAGTGACAGTTAAAAAATCAGCTAAAAAGCTTGTTTTAACTGCAACTTTAGGTAAAATCAACAAGAAATATCTTAAAAACAAAAAGATTACCTTCAAGTTCAACGGCAAAAAATACACTGCAAAAACCGATAAAAAAGGTGTTGCAAAAGTAACTATTAAATCAAGTGTGCTTAAAAAGCTTAAAGTTGGCAAAAAAGTGACCTATCAGGCAACATACAGTAAAGACACTGTTAAAAAGACTGTGAAAATCAAAAAATAAGGACTTATTCCTTATTTTACTTTTTTTATTTTGCAATGTATATGTCTTTGTCAATTGGATGTTCTACAAACAACTGTTTTTACTAGATTAATTTATGTCTAAAGCATATGTGTATTTGTATTATTGAATGCTAAAATTATGAATCTTATCTTCAAGAATTTGGCAGGTAAATTCCTTGAGATATAATGTGGTGAATTATACTTTCTCTAAATGGTGCCCTATATTGAACAAATAATTATCGATTTCAATTTTACAGACTAAAAACAATTTCTTAAAGTGGCTTCAACAAGTATTATATATCTTTGGAGTTAACATATTACATAACTGATTATTTTCAAAAGGGATGAAAATGCTAAAGGATTTTAAATTAAAGATTGATAATTTCGGACCTATTAATGAAGCTGATTTGGATATTTCCAAAATAAACGTTATTGCGGGGAAAAATGTCAGTGGTAAGACCACATTGAGTAAATTGATTTACTGCATTCTAACTGCTTTTTCAACAGATGGGGAATATTTGGCTTTTGAAAGCATGAAAGATAGATTAAACAGTTTAATCAGTGAATGTTTAAAAATCGATTATGCCGAAACACCCAAAATAACCAGTCTTTCGGATATTCAAATTGTATTGCAATCAAATAAAAATCCTGACATGAATCTTATCGAGCAGTCTTATGATAAATTGGAATCCATTATTAAATCATCAGACGACTTTGAAAACAAAAGATACATATTGAGTATGATTGAAAATGATAGAAAAACACTTGAAGGCATTTCTTCCACAGATTTTAATCATGATTTATTATTCAATCTGCTTCGAAACGAATTTTCAGGGGATGAACAACTTTTAGACAATTACAATGATAGTTTAATTAAGATTTACAATGATGAAAATGATCATTTTGAATACACAATTGAAATTAAAGATGCAATTAACATTACATTGAAAAATGGATTAAAAAGCTTAAAAACAAACCGCGAAGCAATTTATATTGAAACGCCCTATTTTCTTGAGTTTTATCATCCGAATGAAACAAGATTTTTCAGACAAGTTCCGTATCATCAGTTATTGTTGTTCAACAAATTAAATGACCAATCATCAAAAAATGATATTCTGGATGAAAAGCATAATGCACCTATTGTTAAATTTCAAAATAAACTGAATGCATTGGTTAACGGGTCTTTGAAGAAAAATTCCAATGGTTTATTTGTTTTCAAACAAAACGGAAAAACATTTGATCTTCAAAACACTTCCACAGGACTTAAATCAATTGGAATTCTACAATTGCTTTTAGAAAATAGGAAGTTAAAAGAGAATAGCTATTTAATCATGGATGAGCCTGAAGTTCATCTGCACCCTGACTGGCAGGTTAAATTAGCTAAAATATTAGTTTTGTTAGTAAAAGACTTGAATATTAATTTGTTCATTAATTCCCATAGTCCTCAATTTATTGAAGCAATTGAGGTTTATTCAGTAAAATATGGCTTAAAAGATGAAACTAAATTTTATTTAACTAAAAAAGAAGAAAATAATGAAAAATATAATGTAAAAGAAATCTCATATGATAATCTTTTCGAACTTTACAATAATCTCGGGGATTCCTATGATGTAATCGATGAGGTTAGGGGTAAAAATATAGCAAATCATTTGTGAGGTATTTCAATGAACACCACAGAAATTATTGAATGTGTAGAAGATAAACTTAGTGATTACAAACAATCCGTCACCAAATTGTCAAAAACTGATGAAAATGAGTTCATAGTCGATGATACTGAAATGTTTGATTGGGATAGGGTATCTGAAATATATGGTAAAAACAATCCTCAAAGTGTTGATGCAATATACTTTTCTTTGAAAAATAACGTATTGACTGTGTATCTTTTTGAATTCAA
>CAZQWN010000037.1:0-18373 GCA_964596915.1 uncultured Methanobrevibacter sp. | reverse complement strand
GTATCTTAAAATGCATTAACAATGTTATATAAATTTAATTTAAATAATAAAAAATACAGACTATACATCATTGCTTATCGATGAAAGATAATCAATTAAGAAAAAAAATTAAAAAAAAAGATGATTATATGAACAAGAAAAGTTTGTTTATAACCACATTTTTAGTTTTCGCAATAATCTTAGGTTCATCTGTTGTTTTTGCAGAAGATACTTCCGATATTACAACAGCTACTGATGAATTGGGATTACAGGAAAGCTCTGATGTTAACGATATAATTCAAAGCACAGAAGACGTGAAGTTATCCACTAGCTACGATATTAAGTCAGGCGCAGATAGTGAAACTATCCAAACTACAATTAATAACATGAGTGATGGAGATACTTTAAACTTCGAAGAAGGAACTTACAACGACATTTGTATATATGTGGACAAAAGCATTACAATCAACGGTAACGGAGCACAGTTAATCGGATATGAAAATCCAAATGAAAATACCACTCCAAATAAAGTGACTACTCCAACTCCAGCAGGAGGATATGGACTAGGAAATTACGCAACATTATATGTCATTAATACATCCAATGTTGTAATTAACAGATTAAACATTGTTGGACAAAAATCCACTTACGGACAAGCAGCAGTATTTGCTAGTACAGCAGATAACTTAACAATTGAAAAATCAACAATCACCGGAGGATACTGGGGTATTTATTTAAACAGCTGTGCTGACGGAACAATAATCGAAAACACAATTAAAAACCAAGAAGCAATTGGTATAATTAATTTTGGATCTGCAAGAACTCTCATTGCTAACAACAAAGTAATTAATGCTAAAAACCATGGGATTGATGCAAGACACTCAACAGGACCTAACGTTCAAATTATCAACAACACAGTAATCGGATCTAAAGAAGGAATCTACTTAATGCATTCCAAAGGACACACCGCATCCGGAAATACCATAATCAACTGTACCACCAGTTCAATAACCTGTTACGGATCAGGTCAAATTACACTTTCCAATAACACATTACAAAAATCAAGAATTGGTATCTTACTTGGTGGAGGATATTATGACATCAACATTGAAGAAAACACCTTCCAATTAGATAACTTACCGTTCCCACCTACATTTGTATATTATATTGCTCAAGCAAATAACGATTACCAAGATGCAACTGATGTAATTGGAACATACAGTGACAGCACTTCAAACGATATTACCTACACTACTGTAGCAGATATCGCTACTCCAGTAGCAATTAATCCGGATTATTCAGCTATTTTAAACCCTACCGGCACCACTTACAATGCAACCAGTGGAATGACCGGAAATGAAATCCAAGGCATAATTGACTCAATGGCTGACGGAGATACATTATCCTTTGAAGAAAATGCAATATTCAACAACATTTCCATTTACACTGATAAAAACATTAAAATTATAGGAAACAATGCTACATTAATCGGATACAACAATATTGACAGCTCTAATGTACCTTCAAAAATCAGAAATGAAAGTGCAAAAGGAGGATATGCAATAGGAGAATACGCAGTATTATACATCGTCAATACAACTGGAGCAGTTGTTAGCGATTTAAACATTGTTGCACACTATCCTGGCTATGACACCACTAAAGCAACCACCAATACTGAAGAATACAAAACAGTAGGATTACACATTGAACAAAGTGAAAAAGTATCTGCAGTTAACTTAAACATCAGTGGCGCATCCTGGGGTATTTTCTTAAGAACCTCACCTAACGGACTTGTTGCAAACAATAATATCCATGACGTATACACTACAGGCATCATGAACTTCGGTTCAGCAAATACCACAATCATGAGCAATAACATTACCAATGCATTTAACCACGGTATCGATGTAAGACATGGAACCGGACCAAATGTAGTAATTTATAACAACACAGTAAGTGGTGCTAAGGAAGGAATCTACCTAATGCATTCCAAAGGACACACAATATATGAAAACACAATAAGCAATTATAAAATCAGTGCAATTACAGCATATGGATCTGGAAATGAAGCTATCTTCAACAACACAATTTCAGTAGGAAGATTATACTTCTTACTCGGTGGAGGATACTATAACGTAACTATTGGGGAAAATAACTATCCTCCAGCAGCTATGTACTACCCATTCCCACCAACATTCAGAGAATTCATTGCACAGGCAGACAGTAAATTCCAAAGTGCTGATGATGTGATTGGCCTTTACAGTACAAATACAACCACAAAACTAGTTGCTGAAGACATTACCATTAATTCTACAAAAGGCACAATTGAAGTGACTTTAAAAGATGGTGCTGACAAGGCGATATACAATGAAGAGGTTGTTTTATCATTAAATGGTGTAAATTATACTGCTAAAACAAATGCTAACGGTGTTGCAGCCTTTGATGTAACTGCAAAAGATGGTGAAAATACCGCAACATTCATGTATAATGCAAGAAGCAATTTTGTAAGTTCAAATGCAACTGCAAAAATAAATGTAGTATTAAATGGAACTGCAATTACTGCAAATAAAGTTACTAAAACTTACAATGTCGCTAAAAACTTAGTTCTTACTTTAAAAGATGCAAACGGCAATATTTTAGCTAATAAAACTGTGACTGTTACTATTAATAGTAAAAACTATCAAGTTACCACCAAAGATAACGGCCAAGCGACATTAGCTTTAACCAATTTAGCTCCTAAAACATACCCCGCAAATATCAATTTTGCTGGTGATGAACAATTTAAAGCATCTACTGCAAAAGTTAGTGTTGTAGTTAAAAAAGCAACTCCTAAATTAACAGCAAAGGCTAAATCATTTAAAGTTAAAACAAAAACCAAAAAATATGTCATAACTTTAAAAACCAACAAAGGAAAAGTTCTTAAAAAAGCAAAAGTTACCATAAAAGTCAAAGGCAAAACTTACAAAGCCACAACTAATGCTAAAGGACAAGCAACCTTTAAAATAACCAAATTAACAAAAACAGGTAAATTTACCGCTACTGTTAAATTTGCAAAAACTTCTTACTACAATCAAGTAACTAAAAAAGTTAAAATAACCGTTAAAAAATAGAAGAGATTAATTAATCTCTTTAATTTTCTTTTTTTAAAAAATAAAATCAGTACATATTCTTTCGAGAATATGCAACATATATTATGAAAATTCCAATTAAAATCAGAACTATCTGTGGGAATATTGCTGCCACTAATGCTGGAATAATTCCTAAATTAACAAGCAACCATAATACACCATATATTACAATTATAACTCCAAATAATATGGCTATCTTATAACCAATATCGCGTAAATCAGGCAGACCCCCATAAGGTATTGGCATTTAATCACCTAAGCATCTGGTGCCGTCATCAGTTCCAACAATTACCCTGTCAACCATCTGTGAGAAGATTCCATTTTCAACGACGCCAGGAATTGCATTCAAATCAATTTCTAGGTGTGCAGGTGATTCAATCTTGTCGAATTTGGCATCAATGACAAAGTTACCATTGTCAGTTATTACAGGACCATCTTTTCTTTGAGCCATCCTTATCTCACAACTCGCCCCCATATCCTCAAGAGCTTGTATGACCATTCTTGATGCATCAGGCAACACTTCTACAGGAACTGGGAAATTACCCAATTCTTCCACACATTTTGATTCATCAACAATGACAATGAATTCCTTAGCGGCATAGTCAACAATCTTTTCTTTGGTGTGAGCTGCTCCACCTCCTTTAATCAGGTTGAAATCGGAGTCCACTTCATCAGCACCGTCAACAGACAGGTCAATGTCATGCTCTTCTAAAGTAGTTATTGGAATGTTCCATTGTTTAGCTATCAATAATGACTGGAATGATGTTGGAATTCCCATTACACTAATTCCTTCATCACGAATTCTCATACCAACTTTTTCTATAAAAAAGTGTGTTGTTGAACCTGTTCCTAGTCCCAAAACCATACCGTCTTTTACATATTCTGCAGCTTTAAAACCTGCATTCTTTTTACTGGAATTATTGCTACTAGCATCTTTCATTTAAATCACAAACCCCAAAGTAAGTTTATTAAATTTATAACCTTTCTTGCATTCCTCTTTATGTTTCCCATCATTTTTCAAGACAATGTATTTGTCATTTTCCATTAGACCTTCTGGAAAACACAAGTCACGAAATTCACAAGCCTCTTCATCGCAATCAGGAGCATTATATGTAAATGTGGAACCTTCAAAAATGCTTTTGGATTGTGTCAAAATGTTTATTTTAGCTCTGTCGACTTCAACAGGAATTACTGTCTCTTCTGCATGTATTTTGCATTTTTGTTCATTTTCCCTAACATCTACAATTTCATATTTTCTGCCTTGTTCCAGGTTTCCAATACAAGATGATTTAAATCTGCAGTCTTCACACACATCAGCAGGACCTAAAAAAACAAATTCCTGACCTTTTTTAGCTAAACTTTTACCAATCAATGTTATCATTTAAATCACCTCGGTTTTATGTGCAAGTTCATATGCAGCCTCACGGGAAATACCGTTGTCTCCCAATATTGTATATCTCTCAGGCCTTATTTCATGAGCCATCATCAGTGCATCAATTACCTCCTCATCAGCCACACCAATTTCTGCTGCAGTTGTTGGAGCCTGAACCGCTTTTAAAGCATCTCTTATTGCTTTCCAGTCCCCGCCATGAAGATACATCATCATGATTGTACCGATACCGCATTGTTCACCATGCAAAGCAGACTTTTCCAAAATCTTGTCAAGCGCATGTGAGAACAGATGTTCAGATCCGCTTGCCGGACGTGAAGAACCTGCAATGCTGATAGCCATTCCACCGCTGAATAGGGATTTCATAACTATTCTTGCACTAGGTTCAAGGTTAGGCTTGATATTAGCTATATTGTCAGTAATCAAATGAGCAGACATTATTGACAATGCTGCTGCGGATTCGCTGAAAGTTTCATTTTTGAGCCGGTGCGCCAGTTCCCAATCCTTGATTGCTGTGAAATTAGATATCAAGTCTGCACAACCTGCAGCCAAAAGTCTAAATGGAGATTGCGCTAGAATCTCCGAATCAGCAATAACAGCAATCGGGGAGTGAGCGGTGACTGATATTGAAGTATTAGGATTTTTAATTGATGCTAAAGGAGATACAATACCATCATGAGAGGCTGTAGTTGGCATTGAAACAAAGTATACGCCCTGATTGAAAGAAGATAATTTAGCAACATCAATAACTCTTCCGCCACCAATACCAAAAACTGTAGTATCCGGTGTAATCAATTCTTCGACTTCAGAGATGGACTCTTGTGATGCACTATCAACTTTGATAACATCATATTCAATATTCTCCTTTTCAAGACTTTCGATTGCAGGTTTTGCTCCAACATTATATGTATGAGAACCTGTAACAATTAAAGCCTTTTTATCCAAATGTAAGGACTTGCAAATCTCAGCAGTATCCTTTATAATACCAGGATCAATGTAAACTTCACGAGGCATCTGTATTTTCCTATTGCTCATAATATCTCCCAATTAAATTATACATTTTTATATATGGTTAAAATATAATAAATAACTTTCTTTTAGGCTGCTCCAGAAACTTAAGATTTTTTGAATTTTTTATTAATTTAATACTTTATTAGTTATTATAGATATTTGTGCTTTTGATGAAAGCATTTTTAGCGCACCTATTAGTAAAACAACAAGACATGAATTTACTGTTTCTGACGATTCCATATTTGAAATCCATAGAGTTATATCAAAAGTTTCTTGTATAAGGAAGAGTAATTATAAATCCATTTTAACTTTAAAAATTGTTGAACGAAACATGCGTGAAATTATATTAACATTAGACCACTTAAAAGAGCTAAATAAATATTCAATCTCAGAATGTTTATTACAATTTATGATTGAGGACATGTTTCACTCGAATTAATATTAATACTGAATTAACAGGTCCAAAAAAGTTTGGATAAAACCAAGTGCAATATCCAAAAAGAATCGAATATCACCAAAAGAAACAATTAGGATAAATAATGGCTTTAAAAAGAATTTTAAAAATTCAAAAAAAATCTTTTCAATAACAATATGTGCAAATAAAAATATAAATCCAATCACATGTTGAAAATAAAATGTAAATTAAACAGATATGTAACAAAAAAATTAGCATCCCTTTTAGAAATTAATCTAATTAACAGATATGAATCATTTACTAAATTAATTACTTTAAATCCTCAACAATCTTCATAGCACCATAAACAGTCGCCTTTTCCTTCATCTCGGATATTAAAATTTCAGTGCTTTTAAAAGCAACCTCATTAAAGCCTTCCCGAATTATGTTCAGAAGCAAATCTCCAGCATTTGAAACTCCCCCTGAGATTATTATGACTTCAGGATCAAAGGCGCTGGAAATTACAGCAAGCATCTTTCCGAATCTGAAATAGATATCCCTGATTATTTTCAAAGACACTTCATCACCGGTTTTTGCATGATCAAAAATATCCTTGGCAGTGAATGTTTCTAAATCCCTCAGGGAAGAATACTCTTCATGTGATTTTAAATAGTTTTCTGTTGTTTTTACAACTCCACTTGCCGATGCATTTTCATGAGGAGTTTGTGAGCCAAAATAGACATGACTAATTTCGCCTGCAGCGCCGTTATAGCCTTCCACCAGCTGATTGTTTAATATCAGACCGGCACCTATTCCGGTTCCGATTGTCACTAGAAACAGGTTTTCAAAATTTTTAGACTCTCCAATGGCCTGCAGGTTCACATCATTTAAAAGAATCACATCTATGTTGAGCCTGGATTTTAAAATAGCCCCAAAATCACCTTCCGGCAAATTCAGATTAATTGCCTGGCCAAGAATGCCATCCTTAACAATACCCGCTATGCCAATTACAATGGCCTTGAAATCAGTACTTTTAAGCTTCAGTCTTGCGATTTCACCTCTGATTTCATCCTCAACCATGTCGATTAGGTTTTCTTTGGGAGTCCGAACCGTCCATTCGGATATTATTTCATCTGCGAAAACGGAAAAATTTGTTGTTGTTCCTCCCAAATCAATTGAAAATGAGTAATTTCTCATGGTAATATTTTTAAAAATATATGCATTTAATGCTTTTGCAAAAATTGCATCTCATATAACTAAAACTTTAATGGTTATGAATAACATATTATATTGCAGATTACAATGAATTACTGGAAAGATAATTTCAATGAAAAAACACTAAAACAAGGGATTAAATACAAAAACAATGTTGAAAATATATCTTACGACGGCTGCAAGTTCAAAGCAGCCATAAACTCAAAATTCAATGTTGAACTAATCATACAAAATAACATATTATATGATATGTCCTGCAGCTGCTCTAAAAAATCATCCTGCGCCCATGAAGCGGCGCTCTTATATTTTCTTGATGAATTTCCGGAAATACTTGAAGACTTCTCAAAAGACAGTGAATATGAAAAAATTGCAGACATTGACATTAGCGAGGATTTGAAAGTCATTTCAGAGTCAAAACTTAAGAAATTCCTGAAAAAAGAATTCAAAAAGAATTCTAAACTCAAATACAACTTTATCAAGCAATTCAAAAATGAATCCCTAATAGATTCCAAAGCTTATGAAAGAAAACTTAAAGGCATTTTGAGAAACGGAGGAAAGGAATTCGGCTATTACAAACTCCACAATATGAGAACACCTCTAAAAAGATTCATCAAAAAAGACATTGACATCTTAATCCAACAGAATGAGTATGAATTGGCATTCAAGCTATTGAATGAGATAATGGATCTCTTTATCGATCCTATTTACTGGGACGATGACGCATGGTATGAAATAGCCTATTACTATCGCGAATACATTTATTTTTTACTTGAAAATGGGGAGTTAAGTGAACAAAACAGATTGCATGTTCAAAAAAACTTAAATGTGATTAATGACATTATCTTTTAATAGAAATTACCATCCGATATCATTTAATAGAATATTGTTAAAGAGGTTAAATATGAAAACCATACTAAACTCCAAGTGTGAATTTAAAACAGCTACCGAAATTCTTGAAAACCATTATCCGGAAATCTTAAAAGATTTGAACAATGATGATTATGTCATACAATATGAAGACTATGATGCATTTTGTGAAATTGAACATGACCACAAAATTGTGGGTTTTTATACACTAGAGCAACACGAAGAGGTCTCAATTCTTAATGAAATTTACATAATGTCCGATTTCAGAGGCAAAAACATTGCATTTGACCATATCTTGAATTTCTTTTCAATTCCAAATACTGCCTTTTTAATTAGAAATCCAAATCAGAATATGATTCAAACATTGCTGAAACATGATTTGGCTATTGATATCGGCGAAAACATTATTTTTAGTGCACTGCATTTTATTGCTTCCAGCGATGAGATATATAAAAATTCCAAAACAAAAAAAGCATATAGGAATCTCAGTGAAAAAGTATTATTTTCCTACAGTTGCTACGATAATACTCTGAAATGTAACATTGCACACAATACTGAGGATTTAGTTAAAAGAAAAGCTACAGTAATTGTTATTACACCTAGAAAAAATGATATTAAACAGTATGGCCTGCGAAAAAAGCTTAAAAAAATTACCTTGAAATCTTTGGATGATAAAATGCTGGCCATCTACAATGCAATGGAAGATGTTGATGAATTTCTAGACAAAACTTATGACCATTTAGTAAGTTTAAATTCAATTGATAAGATAATTAATGAAGATACAATTGAAAACCTATCCAAAAATAATGATATTGATAAAAATGATTTGAATCGAATCCGCAATAGCATCAAAAAATCAATTGACAACGGGGAAATCAATGAAATATATACCAAAATCAGACTAGCATATCTACTGGAAAATCCTGATAAGATTGAAAACGAGGCAAATCTTAAACTTCTCCCTGACAAATGCCCATTTTGTGAAAATGAAATTTTAGACTTTTACAGTGAATGCCCAGTCTGTGCATTTTCACTTGAAAAAGAAATCTCACCGGATATATTGAACATTGACGGGAACAATAAGCTTTACCGTGAGGTTGTTGAAAAAGCTAATGAAAACAAATGGGATTTGGATGAAATATTTGACCTTCAATGCATGTGCGGAATATTTGAGTTTATCATGATGTCTGAAATGGAAAGATTTTTCGAAATTGAAAATGTCGATAAGTCAAATAAAGTTAAAATAGGAAGCGTTGCAGAGTATGGTCTTAAAAACGGATATTTGAAAGAATGCAGTTACGAAGATTACCTCGACCTTGTTGAAAACAAATTTTCCAAGCAAGACCTGAAAAACGAAGTGGAACATTACGGATTAAGTGAAAAATTAACCAAAAAAGGATTGATTAAAGAAATTAAAAATAATGTGACTCCTGATGATTTTTCAATCAGATACATCGAAACTGAAAAGGGAAGAGATTTATTTGAAAACTCTGAAATTATACGATTTTACCTGAATTATTTGAGAACATTCCTTTTCTGTGAGTTTAAAAAATTTTGTGACGAGCAAGATTGCTCTTTAAATGAGGCAGGTGACAAATTCATAGAAACAGAATATAAAAAAGGCATTGAAAAAAAGAATTGGAGAGTCTACAAGCAATTGCTTAAATATAATATTGAAAAAACACACAATCCTAAAGAATGCCTTAAGCTAGCAATTCAGATGTTGATATATGACCTCAACTGCGATGATTTAAGAGATGAAATGGGTTTAGGTTATGAAATGGACACTTTGATGTACATGATACAATATTTACAAAACGTGAACGTTGATTTTTATGAATTATTTGAAGAAGCTTACAGTGAATTCAAACTAAAAGAATTAAAACACAAAAAGGAAAAAACATTTGATACATTTATGGACATATGCGGAGGTAACTTTTTAGAGCAGTTCAACTTTAAATAACACCCTAAAAAGTCGAATTATTAAAATGGCAAGCAAAGAAATTACAAAAACATGGTGGGGAGAAAAATGGCTGGATGCACTTAAAGGAGTGTATTACACCAACAGAATAGGTCGTGGAAAAACCTATGCAAATACAGGCAGAGTATATGACATTTTAATTAATGACAACCTTGCCCTGGCCAAGGTCAAAGGCAATTACAAAAGTTTTTATAATGTCAGCGTTGAATTCAAGCAATTTTCCCAAAGTGAAAAAAACACCATCATCAAAACAATTTATGAAAATCCTCAAATTACATCAGCACTTTTAAACCGCAAACTACCGGTAGAATTGTATGAAATAATCAGAAAAGAAGGAGTGAACGTTTTTCCAACATCACACAGTGACATTAAAACTTCCTGCAACTGTCCGGATTATGCACCTATCTGCAAACACATTGCTGGTCTGGTTTACATGATTGCATTGGAAATAGATAAAGATCCGTTTCTGATTTTTAAACTTCAGGGTCTTGATTTGTTGGATGCAATGAATTTTGAAGTTGAAGATGAAAGCATAGATGATATCAGTGAACTGTTCCAACATGAAGACAACGAATCTGAAAATGAACTGGATTTTTCCAAAATTCCAAATCTTCACCAGCAAATATTTGAGCTTCTGGATGACAATCCCGTTTTTTATGCTAAAAACTTTAAAGCAATTCTGGACAATATCTATAAGTCCCGTGAGCGATATCTTAAAAAGAGAGTGCTTGGATATTCACGTTCTGGTTATGGAGATCATTATAAATATTATGCCAAAGTTGATTTTAAATATGATAGATTTGATGGCAGTGAAGAGGAATATGACGACTGGCTTGAAAGCATTTTTCTTGAAAGATGGGGAATGCCAAACCAGTGGGAGGAATTTTCCATAAACATTAACAATAACTACGCCATTTCAAAAATAACTCCCGGAAAAAATACTCCTTTCAGCAAGAATAAAAGTGAAAGCACATTATTTGGATTTTTCACCGAATTAAGCGAAAGCAACATCTCAAAATTCAGCAAAGACATTCAATTTTTAAATCTGGTTTACCAATTCAGTTTAGAGCTAATCAAAAACCATTCTCTAGTTCCGGAACTGTTCAAATCAGGAAAGGCATATCATATCCGATGGATTCCACCAATTTTTGATAAAACCATCAGCAATACTATTGACATTTTAACAATGTCCTGTCCAAATGACTTAATTACATTTAAAAATCAACGGATTTCACGAAAAGACCAAATCATAGCTGCAGTCAGTATATTTGTCAAGGGATTCGACGAGAAATATTTGAAATATGGCGTTGCACAATCCATTGAAAAAAATTATGATGAAGACGTTTTCAAGTTGTTCTTCTTTAATCCTCAAAAATTTAAAAATGAAATTACAACACCCGAATCAATAAACCAATGGCTGTCAAAATTTCATATCAATTCAAGGGACTATGATTTATATTTGCATATTGATGAGTCAGAAAATGGATTTAATGTTGATGTTAAAGTGAATGACAGTCTGGAAAATATTCAGGATGTCATTGACACAACTGAAAACAAACTTCTTAAAACAAGTTTGCTCAAAGACCTCTACATTATCAATGAAATTTATCCCAAATTCAATGAAAGCCTTACATTAAATGAAAATCTGGAGTTGAATTTAGATGACTTTACTAATTTCTTTTTAAATACTTTACCATTATTTGAAGTAATGGGCCTAAAAATCATATTGCCAAAAAGCCTTCAAAAAATATTCAAACCAAAACTGAAACTGGACATTGCACAAACACAAAATGAAGACAAATACCTAACTTTCAATGATTTGACAAAATTCGACTGGAAAGTTGCAATAGGGAACACAACCTGCACCCCCGATGAATTCAGACAACTTGCAGAAAAATCAAAAGGCCTTGTAAAAATAGCTAATGAATTTGTAATGCTTGATGAGCGAGAAGTAAAATCACTCATAAAACAAATTGACAAACTTCCAGAGAAATTAAATAGGCATGAACTCCTGAAAGGAATTTTAAGCGGAGAAATTCTTGACATGGATGTTGAAATTGAAGGAAACTTCGACAAACTGGTTGAAAATATAATAAAAGTAAATGACATCAATGTTCCGGACAATGTTAAAGCCGATTTAAGACCATATCAGGAAACCGGTTATTCATGGCTGGTTCAAAATATCAACACAGGATTTGGAAGTATTCTGGCAGATGATATGGGACTTGGAAAAACACTGCAGGTTCTTACCACAATCCAATACCTTAAAGAGAAGGGTCATCTTGAAAAAGAGCATGTTCTGGTAATAGCGCCGACAAGTCTGCTTACAAACTGGCAGGAAGAAATCAGAAAATTCACACCGGATCTGACATCCTATATTTTCCATGGGACTGCACGACGGTTTACAAAAAAGAAATATGACATTTACTTGACATCTTACGGAGTAATCAGAAGCGATATAAACAAATTCAAAAAACGGAAATGGTTTTTATGTGTAGTTGATGAAGCACAAAACATCAAAAACCCGAATACAAAACAAACAAAGGCGATAAAATCAATCAAAGCCAAACACAAAATTGCAATGTCAGGAACTCCTGTTGAAAACCGAATGTCTGAATATTGGAGCATATTTGATTTTACAAACAAGGGATATCTTTCAAACCTGAAAAGCTTCAGGAAAAATTATATCATTCCAATTGAAAGGGAGAAAAATCAAGACACCCTTGAAAACTTCAAACAGATTACAGAACCATTTATCTTAAGGCGCCTTAAAAGCGATAAAAACATTATTAAAGACCTGCCTGATAAAATAGTCAATGATATCTACTGTAACCTAACTAAAGAACAGATTGCACTTTACAAAGAGACACTGGATGCATCAATGATAGAAGTAGAAGAAAATGATGGAATTAAACGAAAAGGATTAGTTTTGAAAATGATTAATTCCCTAAAACAAATCTGCAACCACCCATCACAATTTACCAAAAGCAAAGATATGAGTATCCATGAATCTGGAAAAATGGAGATACTGATGAACACCTTGGAAAATATTCTTCAAGCAGATGAAAAAGTGCTGATATTTACCCAATACGTTAAAATGGGAGAAATAATGCAAAAATCAATTGAAGAGAAGTTTCAAGAAGAAGTTCTGTTTTTACATGGGTCACTTACCCGTAAAAAACGGGACGCAATGATTAAAAAGTTCCAAAACAGAAAGCAAAATAAAATATTCATAATATCCCTGAAAGCAGGAGGAACCGGATTAAACCTAACAGCAGCCCAAAATGTCATTCATTATGATTTATGGTGGAATCCCTCAGTTGAAAATCAAGCCACAGACAGGGCATATAGAATTGGCCAAAAAGAAAATGTGATGGTTTACCGATTCATAACAAAAGGAACTTTTGAAGAGAAAATCAATGAAATGATTCATTCAAAAGAGGAACTGGCTAAATTAACCGTTGGAAATGGAGAGACATTCATCACAGAAATGGGTACAGAGGAACTGAAAAAGATGTTAAAAATAAGAAAATGAATCTGATGAAAAGACTAAATTGAATTTAATTGATTTTTTAACAAATCAATTTCATCTTTAAGTCTGCGATTCTCAGCTTCAGCATTTTCCGCACAAAGAGCTTCACTATCAGCTCTGTTATTAGTGCCATCCAATTCTTTTTCAAGCTCAAAAATCTTATTCTATGAAATAATCTCACTCTCAAACTTACCAACAATCTCATCAGCAGATTCATTATTAATCATACTTAATTGCTCTTCATTATAATTGATTATATTTTTAGCCTATTAAATCTTTTTTGATTGTCTTTGGCTCCAAGATCCAAGAACATCAGTTTGGTTGTTGATGTTGGCGTCCTATCAAATTCCTGAACTGACTTTTCTAGACTTAAATGTGATGCAATGACGCTTAATGGAGGCAGTCGTTCATCGGCAATTTTTTAAATCTCATAATTACCGATAATTTGAATTTTAGGCATGTCAACCGCTTTGGATTGATGCTCCATGATAACAAATGCAGGCTCGAATAATCTCACCAAATCGGGATTTACAACATATTAAGCGTTCATCTCCAATATGGTTTCCTCCTTAAGACGCACTTTTACATTGGATTTTCTTCGAAATATGCCTGGAATATCCAAATTCTCATGCAGTTCCTTTGGAAATTCATTATACATTACACCGAATTCAAAATCAAAGGGATTATGAATTTTTTCTTGTCATAACTATTTCTCCATTAAAAAAAAAAAAGATTTAATAGATCTGATTTAAACAATGATAAACCATTACTAGGTGGTGTTTTTAAATCTGTGTTAATAAATTGTATTTTTAAAGAAAAATAAGTTTTTGAACTGCAAAAAATCACAAAATCACAGTTGGAAAAACTTTATAAATCATGAAAAATCAATGCCAAAAATAAGCCAATACTTAAATATAACATACAAGTTATTTACTTTTATGAACAAAAAATATCTGATTGCAGCAATTGCAGTCGTAATCATAATAGGCGTAGGTGCATTTGCACTCACAAATACTAACACCTCTTCCGAGGGTGCATCTGTTAATGTTGATGCAAGCGCACTTGAAGATATGGGAAATCTTGTAGTGAATGCTAGTGATGAATCAAAAGAGAAAGGATTGATTTCATCCAGCGCAAGTGATTTGAATTCTATTTTAGTAACAAATAATGGTAAACTGTCATTGAAAGATTCCATGGTTAATAAAACTGGAGACACTGCCACATCCGGTGATGATGCTGACTTTTATGGTGTAAATTCCGCTGTTTTGGTCAATACCAATGGAACCTTAGACATTTCCAACGTTGAAATAAATACTAATTCCAAAGGTTCAAACGGTATCTTTGTAACCAACTCTGAAGCTTCAACATCATCAAGCGGAGGAGATGCAGGCCAAGGAGCCACTCCTGAATCAAATGGAACTGGACAAGGAGGAGATGGAGCACAACCTCCAGAAGCAACCGGAAACGGAACTGAACAAGGCGGAGACGGAGGACAACCTCCTGAAATGCCATCTGGCGAAGGATCAGGTGAGGGTGGTCAGACCTCTGACGGAAACGGTGGAGGAGACCCATCAGGTGCAAGTGATGTTAGCGGAAACACTCAGGCAACTGTTAAAAACGTAAAAATCACAACCCACTCAGACAAGTCAAGAGGTCTTGATGCAACATACAAAGGAATAATCAATGCGGAAAATATCATCATCAACACCGACGGACAGAGCTGTGCTGCTCTTGCAACAGACCGTGGTGAAGGTGAAGTACACGTTAAAAATTCAGAGATTAACACAGGTGTAAGCAAAGACAGCGGAAGAGGCTCTCCTTTAATCTATTCTACCGGAAACATTACCCTCGATAACTCAAAAGGAACATCGTATGTTTCCCAGATTGCATGTATTGAAGGTAAAAACTCCATTGAAGTTACAAACTCTGACCTTACAGGTTACGCTGAAGGTAACAGAAAGGACGGCGACAACTATGTTGATTTGGGAGGAGTGTTCATCTACCAATCCATGAGCGGTGACGCTGATGTTGGAACCTCACTCTTTACTGCAAAAGACTCCAAGCTGTCAATAGCTGAAGACTCATCCGTATATAAGGATGCTCCTATGTTTCATGTAACCAACACAGCTTGTGTAATTGATCTTGACAATACCGAGCTAAACTTTGGTAGCGGAACATTTTTAGAAATAGCAGGTCAAAACCAATGGGGAAACACCGGTTCCAACGGAGGAGTTGCTGAGCTGAATACTGATAATGAAAAAATAGACGGAAACGTTATTGTCGATTCAATAAGCTCCCTTAACTGGACCATGAAAAACACCGAATTTAAAGGTGCCATTAATTCAACCGGAAACACCACAGTCAATGTGGCTGAAGGTTCAACATGGACATTGACCGGAGACTCCACAGTTTCCTCTTTAGCTGTAAGTGGAAACATTGAATACGGTGACTATTCAATAACTGTTGACGGTCAAAAATACGACAGTTCAAACCCTTTTAAAGGATAGGAAAGATTAAATTCTTTCCTAATTTTAATTTTTAGTGAACTCTGACAATATTGTCAACTTTATCAAAATCACTGTCAAAACTAACTATTTCATTAATTTCTTCTTTTTTCATCAATGCAACATACATTGCATCAAAAAATGAAATTGTAGAGTCATATTTGATGAATTCACTCATAGCATCATCATAAAAAGCACTGTCCTCAATGACATTGAAGAAATTTGGAAGATTTCTGTAGATTTCCTTAATATCCTTTGTTTCTAGTTTATTTTTCAAAACAGTGATTGTTTCAGCAATCACTAAATGTGATATTACAAGTTTATTTCCTTTAATTTTTTGATAAACTTGAACTGCCTGATTGTGCCAATCATCATTTGAAACAAAAAGTGCAACTATAAACGTAGTATCTAAAAAATACATAAATCACACTCCCTGATTTTTAAAATCGTGCTTCAAAGCTACAGAGTTGATCTTATTTTTTGCTTGAAATTTTCCTATAAAATCATCTAAACGAACTCTTTTTTGTGGTGTTTTTATACGATACATACTATGATTCCTAAAATTTTTAGGTGAGAGCATATTTCTTCTTTCATATTTAAGAACATTCATTGTATCACCTAACATTATATTATACACCTAACTATTTAAATATTTTCATAACGATTAAATTTTATTATTTTTAAAGTCATGTTTTAATTTAACAGAATCAAATTTTTCAGAAGCAGAATATCTGCCAATCATATCATCCAAAGATAATTCTTTAATAAATTCCAATTCAACTTTTCCGTTTTCATTAATTTTCCATTCCACTTTATATGATTTATCTAAATTAAATTCTTTACGGATTTCAGATGGAATCACCGTTTGAAATTTATCATAAATCTTTGTTACACTAACCATCAAATCACTTCCTAACCATATATATAATTTCATAACTTTATAAACATTTACATAAAATTTGGAAATTTGAATTAAAAAAAATATGTTATGCAATTTTAAATTTAATCAAAATAAATATGAAAAGATTGAATTCAATCAAAAATTTTAATTTTTAACAGTGAAAACCTGCATCATATGTTTCTTTTAACAGTTAAAGCTGTGATTTCATCACCAAATTCTGAAATGACTGCCCTTCAGTAGGCTTTTTAAAAAATCCTATGAAATCCATCGGTAGGACATCACCGTTTTTAGAGCCCTTCGCTGTTATGATGCAGTAATCCTTATCTTCAAATGCCTGAATATCGGGTAGTACCAGTCAAAGAACTTTTTAAAGGTTCCACACATTGAATAATAATCAGGTGTTGCTATACAAAAACATCGGCTTCCATAATCTTGTCGGGACCCTCAGCAATGCCGTCTTCCTGAAAACACTTCATTTCAGATATCTTGCATCAGAGCATGCATTGCAGCATGAAATCTGTTGTCATCCAAGTCATATTTTACATCGGCATTGCCACCGTCAAGCACTCATTTTACAAACTCATCACATAATGCGTCTGAATTTCCGCCGATTCTTGGTGATGAACTGATTACAACAACAGTTTTAGTCATCTTCAATCCATTCTTTTGCTTTGGATGTATTGCCCATAAATCTCATTCCTTTTGTGAAATTGATTTCCGGATATGCATCCTGAAGGTCACTTACGCATTTGTCAACACCCGATCCTCCGGATGTGCAGAATACCTTGATTGTCTTGCCAGTCAAGTCAACACTTTCGATGAATGTGTTTATTATAGTGGGTGCGGTGTACCACCATACCGGAAAACCGATAGCCACAATGTCATATGCGGAAACATCACATGTCTCAGCGATTGGTGGCCTGAATGACTTGTCATTCATCTCTATTGTTGACCTTGAGTTCTTGTCCAGATAGTCCAGATCTTTTGGAGTGTATATCTCTTCCGGCCTGATTTCGAAAATGTCATAGCCGTTTTCATCCGCTATCTTTTCTGCTACGCTTTTTGTTACTCCGCTTGCTGAGAAATAAGTTACCAGTACATTGCTCATTTTATCACCTAATTAAAAATTGAATGTTGTTATATATATTTGTTTATTTTCGCAACAATTTATTTTGGAGATAAAATAATTCTGCCATTTTAAATCAAAACAGCTTTAATTAAATTGATTTGATATATTTGATTGCAATTGACATTAACACAAAGCATTTAAAAAATTAGACTTGACTGAAACTGATATATGAACTCTGCAGATTCTTCAAGCTGATGAAGTTTAACTTGCATACATATTTAAAAAGTTTTTGTAGTTTAATGAACAAAACTATGAATTTAAGTTAGAATAACACGACATAACAGAACACCCGTTGCAAATATCAA
Organism: uncultured Methanobrevibacter sp.; assembly: GCA_964596915.1. GTDB lineage: Archaea > Methanobacteriota > Methanobacteria > Methanobacteriales > Methanobacteriaceae > Methanocatella. Next base: position 37 of record CAZQWN010000037.1, on the reverse strand, counting down.
TTTCAAACTTAACAGAACGTTCGTTCTCTATATTATT
>CAZQWN010000036.1:0-18397 GCA_964596915.1 uncultured Methanobrevibacter sp. | reverse complement strand
TTCATTGCAATCAATCGTTGATAATACCTAATTGGATAATCAAGAGATTTTAAAGCTTCATCCAATTCTTTTTCATCCATTACATTAAATATTTCAATTTTACTTTTTTTAGGCATAATGTAATATATGTCTGAACTAGTATATATAAAAGACATGACAAAAGTTAGTTAAGTTACTATATTTTAATCAAAATGAAACTAAGCGTCATTTAATTAAATGAATTTTGAATTAAAGATATTTGAAATTTCTAGATAAATAATAATCATATACATCAAAGAATACAATCTGGACAAATTCCAAGATAAGGTGCTACTGCTTTTTTAATATCTGAAGAAACTTTATTTACTCCATTATTTGCATCAATTATTTGATGTTCATAATTTTCAACTAATTTTAAATAGTTTTCTTTAACAGTTGTTAAAAATTCCTCATTTTCAAATGTATCTTCACCAGAAGTTCTCGCAACAGACTTTTTAACATCCAAATCTAACAATAACAATAAATCCGGTTTTTTGGCATATTTATTTAGAACTTCAATCCAATCTGCAGGTTCCTGATATGCAAGAGATGAAATAAATGACCTGTCTGAAATAAATATTTTTGATTTGTCTTCCAGCTTATCCATTATCAACATCCGGTCAGCTGCAAAAAGTAATCCTAAAGTCTTTTGAAGCCTTTCAGTTGTTGCATCGGGACGTTGAAGAATTTTTCTAATCAATATTCCAACTTCAGAATCTGTTGGTTCCACCAATGTTTCCACTCTAAAACCATTAGCTTCAAGCCATTCTTTCAACATGTTAATTTGAGTTGACTTTCCAGCACCATCTATTCCTTCAAAAACAATATACATAAAATTTTATTTGGAAAAAATATTATTTAAAATTAAGTTTTTGTGAGTAATTAATTATTATGGGAAAATTGAGGTAGATATAATAGTTAATTAATTACCCACATTTCATGTTTTAGAGATTAATTTATGATAAGATAGTTAATAACCAGTCAGAGAATATGACCAGTTATTCGTGTTTCATTATTTAGAGAGATATTGAATATAATTAGTTAAACCTTAAATTAACTAATTCGTGTTTCGATAAATATTTAAATACCAGAACTTCCTTCCTGAATGTTATCCACTTCTGTTTTTTGATTTAACAATAATTGATTAATCCAGCCAGATGCCCAATCAGCCAAATCATCATTATCAAAGGGAGTTGGTAAAAACTTATTTTTATTACTAATTACTTTGCGAGCTAGCTCCCTGTAAACTTCAGCTTGTGCGGAATCCGGTGCACCTTCAATTGTTGTCACTCCATCCAACTCACAACGTGTTACTGTAGGAGACCTTGGAACAAACTGAATTACATCACTATTGGTTTCATTGGTAAAATCTTTTATCATGTCTTCTTGGAGGGCAGATTTTATAGAATTACCAATGACGCCTCCCAACAACGCACCACCATTGTTGGAATATTTTAGAATACCTTTAAACAAGTTATTTACAGCATAAATAGCCATGTAATCTGATGAAGTTACAGTATATACCTGGTCAGCAATTCCTTTACGAATAGGCATTGCAAAACCACCACACACAACATCCCCTAAAACATCATAAATGATAATGTCAGGATCGTATTCATCGATAATTCCATTTGTATTTAAAAGTTCTATAGCTGCAATAATACCTCTTCCAGCACACCCAACACCCGGCTCAGGACCTCCTGCTTCAATACAATATATTCCATTGTATCCTTCATGGACAAGATCATCTAAATCACTGGACCTTTTTCTTACTGTATCCAATACAGTAGGAATAGATTTACCTTTTCTCAATGTGGTAGTTGAGTCATTTTTAGGGTCACAGCCAATTTGCATTACACTATACCCCAAATCAGACAATGCTGCGGATAAATTTGAAGTTGTGGTGGATTTTCCAATACCACCTTTTCCATAAATTGCTATTTGTTTTGGCATAACCTTACCTCCTATATTTTTTATAACGGACCTACAAATCCACTTACTACATCTTCTACTACTGTTAGACCACCATCATATCCTCCATAATGCTTTGATAAAACAGATCGGTTATATATCGGATATGAAATAGGAATATGCAAAGCATTATAATCTTCAATTGAAGTAGGCGCTTCTATTGAACTAGAAAACAGGAATAAAAATGGTCTGTCTTCTAAATTTTTCCTAATTTTATAAGTATCTGCTTCAAATATTATGTCCGGTTGAACAACAGTGTCTAAATTATTCCTAATTTCAGCCAATATTTCTTTTCTAACCTCCAATGGAGGATTGTCAGTTATTTGAATAATATCCGGCAAATACCCAAGTTCATTTGCTAAAAATTTTGTAAATGCAATTGCATAACTACTTTCAGCCGCTACAGCATAAAAAGAATTTGGACGTACTAAGATAATTGCATCACCAGGATATTCCAATAATCTGTAATACCAATCTTCTTTTTGTTCAATGAACTCTTCTACAGTTTCATGAGGGACCTTTAATTTTTCACCCACAGTTCTTAAAAAGTCTGCAGTTTGTTTTGCTCCAACAGGCACATTAGGAAACTTAATGAATGGAGTACCATATTTTTCTTCCAATTTTTCCACAGCCCTAACACCTAACCAAGGATTTACAACAATATTGTATTCAGCTTGAGGTATTTGATTAATATGACCTAAACCATTTTTTTCTGAAAAAATAATGTTGGCTTTAATACCTATTGATTCCAAAAGTGTTTTGATTGTTAATAAATCACCTTTCCAGTAAACGTGGTTGTATGGAACAATTCCGAAAATATTAACTGTTTTTTCCTCAACATCTCCTGCTTCATCAGGCAACAATTGTTCAATTATTGCATCCCAGAATAAATTGTATCCTTCAGGAGAATTTGCTTTAAAACCTGGAGCATTCACATGAATTACTGCAGCTTTATCCCTAAATTCTTCAACAACCTGATTAACATCATCACCAATTAATGAAGGAACACAACCAGAAGTTACGACAAATAATTCATCATTTGCTATCTCAATTGTAGATTCTATCAAATTTCTAAGCTTTTCTTCACCACCCAATATTACATGTTCTTCAACCAAACAGGAACAAGGAGTACTTGTTCCCCCTTCATTTCCACCAGCGGATTCCCCACCCGCATACAAAGTTCCAAATAATTGACCTACACCACAACCGGCACCAGAATGTAAAATTGGAATTCCTCCCCTAATACCTAATGTGGTACCGTAAACACCAGCAAGAGCACAGCTGTATCTTGGTGCTTCAACAGATTCCCTTTCGAAATGATTTATATTAGTATCAATTCCGGATTTATTTTCTAAAATATTTTCACTAGACAAATAAACATCTCCTTTAAAAGAATTTAAAGAACAAACTTATTGTTCTTATAATTATTTACCCTCATTTAAGTAGTACAACGGATCATCTTGTTCGTACCACCAATCCTTATAACTTTTTTCAGTTTTTTCAGCTAAAGTCTTATGATAAGATTTATTTTTAAATGCATGCAACAAGAAGTTACCAAACGCAATTGCACCAGCATAACCTGATTGAGCACTGGTAGGTTCAGGGTCTCCTCTTAATGAATGAATCCTTGTCACATTATTATCCCTTTCCCAAGTTCCTCCTTGGAATGGACATGTTAATGTTAAATCAGGATCCAGATTAGTTGTAACATTAGCCTGCTCTGCAGCCTGGAATGTATTTACCATTAATTGGAAATCCCCACTCTTTTCTATGATATCTTCAAGTTCTTCTATTAACAAATCATCAAAATCCTGTGCCATTGCAGCAGGAGTTGCTAAACCTAACTCATCAAAGTAAGGCATTTGAGATACTAATCTTCCTTGACCAAGAGAACCTAAAACTGTAGGTTTTTCTCCATTTTTTCTTAAACTTACAAATTCATCTTGAATTGCTTTAAGTTTTGGTTTCCATATTTTATGTTCTTCTTCTATTAATTTTTCAACCTCATCTTCTTTACCTGTGAATTTTGCAATGTTTCTTAACCATTCATCAGTACTGGAAATACCTGTTGGAGACGGATAAAGGAAATATGGAACGCCATATTTTTGTTCTAATCCTCTTGAAAGATAATCTGTATATGTTGGACAAATTGGAGCAGTTACTGCTGCTTCAGATAACTGTTCGAAATCAGAAACTGTAGCAAATTCCGGAATAAAATTTACTCTCAATCCTAATTTACCCAACAATCTCTTAATTTCAAGCCTGTCCTGCCAGGTGTATGACAACATACTCGCTACATTAACAAGATCTTCTTGTTTTTTCTCAGGTTCCTTAACCAAATATTTTAAGATAGCATGCCAAAAAGCATCATATCCTGTTTGTACAAGCCTACTCCTTATTCCTTCACAATGAACAGGAACAATTTTTGCTTTTATTTCCGGCTGTACCTCATCAACAGTTCCTTCAATATCTTCTCCAATAATTCCTGTTGTACAAGAGGTCAATATAAATATTGCCTGAGGATTATAGCGTTTTTCTGCTTTTAAAATTGCATCCCTTAGTTTTTCAGATGCCCCATAGACAACATCATCCTGCTGTAAGTTAGTTGTTAACCAGGCATTATTATACTCATTTGTTCTTCCTAATGCTTCCGGAACGCCCCTATATAATTCACGATATCCTAATGTTCCTGCAGAACATCCAACAGGAGCATTAAATATTGTAACTGAATCACGGATAGTAGTTACCCTATTAGCCAGATAGAAATTTAAAACACAACCTCCAGATTGCTGGAATTTTCTATCAGGAATTCTAATATTTCCGTCTTTTGCATCCTGTAATAATTCAGATGCCTTACCATAGTAAACATTAGTACCATTTGCACGTTGTTCCCTATTAGGGCATGTATCCTTATCTAAATCAAGTATTCGTTTAATTTTATTTTTTCTGCATGATCCATTTCCACGATTTTTACCATGTCCACAAACCATATCAACACCTCCGATACTAAAAATATAACAATTGTTATATTTTTTAACACTGATATAACTATTATAACAAACAAATGTTACAAAATTAATTAAACTCCTCATAACAGTTTAATTGAGATATAATCCAATCAAATTCGTTTAAAAATATATCATTCATATCTAGGCTTTGAAAAATATATAATAATAAATTTGAAATGGAAAAATTCAATCTCATTAAAGATTGATAAAACAACAATAGCCAAAATTTACATACACATGACTAAAGGCATACACATATGACAACAATTCATTCTAATTATTTTACAATTACACATATATTTTACACCTCTATCATTTTTTGTTTAAATTTTTATAACTATTGTTATAAAATTAGTCTGGTGAGTATTACTTAGAATATACTAGTATTTAAAGGTTACTATTTTTAAAATATTTTAAATAATACAAAAAACAGAGTTTAAATGTATAAATCTCAACAAGGTGTTTTATAAAAATGGTTTTAGAAGAATTATTAGCTCCAGCCGGTTCCTATGACGTGTTGGTCATTGCCGTCAATGCAGGTGCTGACGCAGTCTATATTGCTGGTGAAAATTATGGTGCAAGAGCATACGCTAAAAATTTCACAATGGAGGAAATCGAAAAGGCAGTCAACTATGCTCATATGAATGGTGTTAAAGTCCATGTTACTGTCAACACATTGATAAATAACTTTGAAATTGTAGATGTCCTGAAATATCTATTCGAATTATATAAACTTGGAGTGGATGCGGTTATCGTTCAGGATTTCGGATTGATCTGGCTTTTAAAGACATTCATTCCAGACCTTGAAGTCCATGCATCAACACAGATGGGTTTGAACAATTACCCTTCAATGAAATGGGCCTACAAAAACAACATAAAAAGAGTTGTGCTTCCAAGGGAAGTCAACATTGAACAGATCAGACAGACAACCGAACAGTTTAAAAAAGACAACATCAACATGGACATTGAAGTATTCGGACATGGAGCGCTGTGTTATTGTGTAAGCGGAAAATGCTACATGTCATCATACAATAGCGGTCGAAGCGGTAACAGAGGAGCATGTGCCCAGCCATGCCGAAGGGAATACCGTCTGAAATACAGAGGATACAACATCGGAAACGGTTATCTTTTATCAACACATGACCTTGCAACATATAACCATCTGAAAGAAATTTCCGATTCGGGAGTTAAATCTCTTAAATTAGAGGGCAGAATGAAATCTGGAGACTATATAGGAACCATAGTAAACAGTTACAGAAACCTCATTGACGGAAACGAAGGAGACTATAAAAAAGACTTGCACCTTGTTTTCAACAGACAATTTACAGACGGATATATGATGGGAGACAAACCCGGAGACGTTATGGGCAGAGGCCATTCAGGCCATGAAGGATTATACATCGGAGATATCACTGACATTGATGGCACCAAAGTTACAATTGAAATTAAAAACAAGGAAATTCCAGTTATTTTAGAACCGGGAGATGGAATCGCATTTAAATACAATGGAAAGATTAAGGGAATCTATTTGGAAAACATCATAAAACAGGATGAAAACGAAATCATCATCGACACCACCCGCCTCGTTAAAGTAGGAACCGAAGTGTTTATCAGCTATTCCAAATCAACCCATGATTATCTTAAACAATTTGAAAAAGAAACCGTAAAAAATAACGTTCCCATCAGCCTATCTTTGACATGGGATGAAAATCTGAACCTGTTTACCAAAGTTGAATATTATGTTGACGGTGAACTGATTAATTTCAGACATAAGACATTGGAAAAATTTGAAAAGGCTAAAAATAAACCCGTAACTGAAGAGACAATTGAAAAACAGCTTAAAAAGACTGGAGGAACACCATTTTATATTGAAAACATTCGCTTCAACAATATGCCAAAAGACATTTTCATACCTATTCGCGAAATAAACCAGATCAGACGTGAAATTTTAGATACTGCAACTGAAATGCTGATGAATCACTACACTCCAACTAAAAAATCAGTGAAAACTGTTAGAAAAGACATCACAAAATTCATTGAGGATTATGAATCCGATGAAGGCAAAATCAAAAAGGTAAAACCTAAATTGTCAGTATTTATTGATGACATATCACAAATCAGCTCAACATCAGGATTTGACTTGAAAAGAATTTATTTTGATGGAAACTGCCACTACAACAATCCGGATGACTATTTTAGCAACATAAAAGATACTTTAAAAAAAGGCAGTCTTATGGCAGCCCCAACAGAATTTGTTTGGGTCCTATCATCATTTATAACAGAAGAGGAAGCATTAAAATGCAATGAAATCGTGAAGGAACTTGAAAATGAAGGAATCATAATTTCCGTAATGGGAGATTTCCCGGGAATGGGTGAAATATTCGACTGCCCTATTTATGGAAATCATAATTTGAACGTTTGGAATAGCTTCTGTGTTCACAACCTAAACGCTTCAGGATTCAAGTCATTGATATTGTCTTCCGAGCTTTCAGGAAGAGAAATAAAAGAATTGTCCCTTAAAAACCATGACAGAAATATAGATTTGGAAATGATTGTAAATGGAAATCTGGAAGTTATTGTAAGCAAGGATGATTTTACAAACTTGAATAATGGAAAGGACTTCATCATTTCAAATGATGCGGACTATGCCACATTGGAAGATAAGAAAAGGAAAAAATTCAAATATAAAATATTTTTTGATTACAACAAACAGAGCCATATCATCAACAAGGACTGTCTGTGCCTGATTGAAGAGATAAATGAAATCAAGAAAATGGGTCTTGATTCACTAATTCTGGATTGCAGATATTCAAATGAAAAATATACTTCACAAATTTTATCAATATATACTGAAAGCCTTAAAAATAAGGATGATGAAGAATTAACCAAATATAAATACCAAATTATGGATTTTTCACAATCTTACATTAACAAAGGTAATTATATTGAGGGAAGATTACACGAGGACAAATAATGAGAATTCCAGAATTGCTTGCACCGGTTGGATCCATGGATCATTTGAAAGTGGCCATTAATGCAGGTGCCAGTTCAGTATATTTATCCGGGAAAGACTATGGCGCCCGCAGGTATGCTGATAACTTTACATTAGATGAAATTGATGAGGCAATAAACATAGCACACCTCCATAATGTTAAGGTTTATGTTACCGTGAACACATTAATTAAAGAGAATGAGTTGGAAGACGTTATAAATTATTTGTCAAAGCTATATTCAATCGGAGCAGACGCAGTCTTAATTCAAGATTTAGGTCTGGTTGATTTGATAAACAAATATATACCCAAACTAAAGGTCCATGCCTCAACACAAATGACCTGTGAAAATCAACTTAAGCTGAATTATATTGAAAGCAAGGGAATCAAAAGAATTGTTCTTCCACGTGAAATGAGAAAGGATGAAATTGCCCAAATAAAAACAGATATGGAACTTGAAATATTTGCCCATGGCGCATTATGCTATTCCTATTCTGGCCAATGCCTGATGAGCAGCTTTAAAGGTGGGCGAAGTGGAAACAGAGGAACTTGTGCTCAACCATGCCGTCAAAAATACAAAATTGAAGGCTTAAAAAAAGAAGATTACTACTTATCACCTTGTGATTTAAGCTTGTTTAACCAATTGAAAGAAATTGCAGAATTGAATATCAGTTGCATTAAAATAGAAGGCAGAATGAGGAACAAAGAATATCTGGCAATTGTAATCAGCAATTATAGAAAAGCACTCAACAAACTGAAAAGCGGGAAGAAAATAAAAAGTGAAGAGATAAGTTTGGTTTTCAATAGAGGGTTCACTGAAGGCCAATTCAGCCATCAATCCCAACGAAGCATTCGCGCAGGACACGTGGGATTAGAAATCGGCAACGTAATTGATGCTCATAAAAATCAAATCGCAATAAAATTAAATGACTCGCTGAAAAGCATCCCTGAAAAAGGTGACGGCCTGTTAATAGTTAAAAAGAACAATGACTACGGACTTGAAATATCACAAAATCCAATAATTACAACAGAAAATCACTTTAAAAAAGGTAAAAACAAACAAATAAAAGATTTGAATAGAAACAATAGGGTTTTGATTGTAAAAAAAGTATGGCAGAACAGGAAAAATAATTTTAATTTAAATGATGGCATCGTATACTTAACAAAAAGAAATAAACTGAGTAAAAAAGTAAAAGAAATAGAAAACAATGGAAACAGTTTTGTTAAATCGAAATTGATACTTACTTTTTCAATAAAAAATAAATTCCCAATACTTAAAGGAAGATTGACACTCGCAAACAGAAAGGAAATTGTTAGAGAAGTTAGGGGAAATAGTCCTTTTGAAAAACCTCTTAAAAAAAGCGTTGATGCAGATACAATTAAAAGGCAGCTTTTAAAAACAGACAGTTACCCCTACGAAATTACACAAATCAACATTAACTATGACGGAACGCTATTCATTCCAATAAGTAAAATCAATGAACTGAGAAGAAATCTGTTTGAAAGCCTGAAATCAGAAGTTATCAGTTCATACAAACACAAATACAAAAAAATAAAATTAGAAAAAACAGCTGACATTAACTATGGCAATAACGTGAATATGTCCTATTACACCAACAAATTAGAGGACTTGGAAAATATTAGTGGGGTCGAACGTGTTTATATAGAAATTCCAAATGACAATACATCATTGGATATGAAATTTAAAGGCAAATACAATTTAAATTACATGATTAATTTTTTAAAAAGAGCATGTGAAATTTCTTACGATAAGGATTATGAACTAATATGGAAATGGCCGGATATAGCTCATGACAAATTAATCAGGACACTGAATAAGGTTAGGGGAATATTGAAAAAAATGCATTACAACATCCCAATCATGAGCAATGCATTTAATGGAGAATACGGACCATATTCCATGAACATAACAAATTCCGAAACCATAAACAGTCTTAAGAATTACAAAATTTTAACATTATCCCCCGAACTTAACAAAAAAGATTATGAGGACATTATCACAAATTGTGAAACACCCGATAAAATTGAAATACTTGTTCAAGGATCAGTTGAGTTAATGAAAAGCAGATACTCCTTATTGAATGTGAATGAACTTAGAAAGAAATATAACAATAATATGGTTGACAGAAAAGGTAATGTTTATCCGGTTTTCAAAAGCATCTCAAATGAAGAGATAATTATTTTCAATGATAGCGAACTTTCATTGCTTGGAGAAATAAATTATTTAAAAAGCATCGGTTATACCCATTTCTCGATAGACGGCAGATTCAAAGACAAAAATCATTACAAAATAATTGATATTTATAAGGAAGCATTGAATGGAAATATTAATGAAAAAGAACTTGAGAAATATAGTCCTAAAAATACATTAGGAAATTATTGATAATACTCATCAAATGCTCTCGGCAATATTGAATATATATTAAAAATCATACTATATTTACTAAAGGGGTTTGGTAAAAATGCAAGGAGAAAGAATTACATTGCAGAATATAAAAGGAATCGGAGATAAAATCTCTGAAAAAATATTGAACAGCGTTGGAGGGGAAGAGGAACTCCAGAAAATAGTTGACAATGTCGATGTTGAAAAAATTGCAAACATCGAAGGAATCAGTCAAAGAAAGGCGATTGAAATAATGAATCAACTGTTAAACATGCCAACTTACGAATTCATAAAAAGTGAAAGAGCAATGGAGCTTTATGAAGACATTATAAACAAGATATTATCCTATTCAAACACAACATATTCAAAAAATAGAATATTATTGCTTTCTCCTACAAAAGATATTGAAAAAATCAACTCCCAACTTGATTTTGTGATGAATGCCAAAGATCATGTATCACAACTTCCAATCATCAAATTAAGAGGATTAATGAAGAATTTAAAGGAAGTTGAAGAAGCCAAGCCCGAATATGATCCTAGCAAAGCAATTCTTGTAGAGCGCGAAGAAGACAATTCATACCTCTGTGATTTAGGACTAAACCAGTATTACCCAATTATCACTGCAAGCGATTCACCCTTGCTTCAGGAAGAAATGATGAATTATGATTTAGTATTTTATGTTTATTCTCAGGGAATACTTGATTTTGATGGAATGCCAAATCTAGTAATGATTAATATTGAAGAGAATGACCATGAAATTGTTCCTGAAAAAATAATTAATTTTTTCATACAAAATAGGGATTTGTTTACAAGAGTTCATGAAATTCAAAAGATAAGAAACAAGGAAAGCGTTCTAGGAGACATCATTCCAATCATAGATGAATTGAACATCATTGACAAAAGAGAAGTTAATATTGAGGAACTTGTACTTTCTCTAAAAGATGAGATGGATGAAGAGTTAGAAAAATCTATAAAAAATATTGACCTTGAAGGAGATGAAATTCTCAACTTATTAAACAATAACTTCCCTCCAAAGATTAGTAAAATATTTGATGAAATTATAAATAAACGTAAGAACATAATCCGTGAAAAAACCGGAATGAGTTTTGACCCATATCTTAGGACATATCCTATTGAAATTGATGAAAGTGAAATTCAAAGAGTTACTCTGGAACAGTCCTCCAAAAAGGAAAATGACATTTTTGACATTAAAAAAAGTGCTGCAATTCAATTGAACTCAATTAAAAAGAGAGCCATTGAAGAAGTTGAAGATGCAATAAAATTTGACTATGAATTCAGTTTAGGGAGCTTTGCATACGAATATGATTTATGCAGACCAGAATTCGGTGAAGAAATCAAATTAAATGGAGCTCTCCATTTAGAACTTGCACTTAAAAAAGATAAGGATTATGTTCAAACCGTTGATTATCAACTGACTACTGATGAAAACATTGCACTTTTAACCGGAGCAAACAGTGGAGGAAAAACCACACTTCTAGAAACATTAACCCAAATATCCATAATGGCCCAAATGGGACTTCCAGTAAGTGCAGACAGTGCGGAGATAAAACTATTTGATGAAATTTACCACTTCTCCAAAAAACGATCACTTGATGCTGGAGCATTCGAATCTTTCTTAAACGTGTTCATACCAATCGTCACCACCAATAGTGAAAAGTTAGTATTACTTGATGAACTTGAAGGAATAACAGAACTTGATGCAGCTGTTAAAATCATATCTACATTTATAGATATGATTAAGGAATCCAATTCTTACGGAGTAATTGTTACCCACATGGCAAGAGAACTAATGAATTACACAAATATTCGAGTAGACGGTATTGAAGCTAAAGGATTAGATGAAAACTACAATTTAATTGTTGACAGAACACCTAAAATGAATTTCCTTGCAAAAAGTACCCCAGAACTGATTTTAAAAAGAATATATGAAAAATCAGACGATGACTTAAAAGCAGTGTATGCAAGAATTTTAGAAAAATTCTAAAAAAACATATACTACTTTTTACTATTTTTATTTAATGAAAGTTATTAGCAGTCCTCAAAATGAAAATTTAAAACGGATTAATGAAATATACCAAGTTCTTAAGAAGAATGATTTTGGATATTTGATTGAGGAAAATACCTTTTTGAAAAAATTTCCCTTTTTAAGGAATCGCAAGATTGAAAAAGAAGAGGAAATTGCAGATGAAACAATTCCCGTAAGAATAAGAAAAGTATTTGAAGAATTGGGTCCTGCATACATTAAGTTAGGCCAGATGTTAAGTACAAGACCGGACCTTGTTGGAATTGAAATTGCCGAAGAACTCGAATACCTAAGAGATAACACACCAATTACCCCATTCAATGAAATGAAAGAGGTCATAGAAAGCGAACTTGAAAGACCTGTTGATGAAATATTCTCCAAAATTGATGAACATCCTATTGGTTCCGCTTCAATTGGTCAAGTTTATAAAGCTAAATTAAATACCGGTGAAGAAGTTGCATTAAAGGTTCAAAAGCCAAATTCATACGAGATTGTGAAATCTGACGTCGAAATAATGAAATTTTTGGCAAAACGAATTGACAGATATATATACCAAACAAGGTCCTACAACCTACCGGCAGTAGTTAAGGAATTTGAAAGATCAATATTTAAAGAACTTAACTATTTGGAAGAAGTAATGAATATGAAAAATCTTTCAAAAAACTTCAAAAGCGTTTCATATATTCGTATTCCAAAAGCGCACCCCCAATACTGTACTTCAAAAGTAATCACAATGGAACTGATGAAAGGAATAGAAGTAACAGATTTAATTAACGGGAATTATCCAAACATTGATAAGAAAAAAATTGCAAATTATGGAGTTAAATCTTACTTTAAACAAATCATGACTGATGGATTTTTCCATGCAGACCCCCATCCTGGAAATCTAATCGTTACTGAAGACAACAAACTATGCTATATTGATCTGGGAATGATGGGAATACTGAATGAAGATTTCAAGGAAAATCTGGCAGAATTGATCTTACTTTTAATGGGTAGAAATACCAATGACATAATCAAACAATTAATCTACATGGACATTATCACACCATCACAAAACACTGATGACTTGAAAGCAGATATTGATGATTTGTTAAATCGTTATTATGGTGCAGAGCTAAAAAACATGGACGGTGCAATTGAAGATTTGCTTAATGTAATGGTTAAGAATAATGTAACTCTGCCAAGAGAGTTTGTGATGATTGGACGAGGAATCGCTTTAATTGAAGATACAGGTAAAAAGCTAAATCCTTCTTTCAATGCAGCTACCGAATTAAAGAAATTATCCAAAGATATTGTAATTAACAAATACAAACCTGGGCGATTGGCAAGGGTGAGCATGAATTACCTGCTGCAATTAGAACACCTTGCAAAAGACCTGCCAGACACCATCAACAATACTATCTCTAAACTTGAAGAAGGAAACATTGAAGTGAATCTAAAGCATGCAGGAATAAGCGAACTTGCAAACCAATTGTCAGTATCATTGATATTATCTGCATTAATTTTAGGTTCGTCACTGGCATTATTGAGTGACGTGGGACCAACATTATTTGAAATTCCCCTATTAGGATTAGTAGGATTCGTATTTAGTGCATTACTTGGCGGATTTTTAGTAGTTGAATATATGCTGGAAAGAGATTGATTGTCACATATGCATCCAATTATAATTTCTCTTTCTTCTAAAAAGATTTCTAAAAAAAAAGAATAATAATATCTTTGTTTAAAGATTAAAACTATATTTTACAAACAATACCTATAAAAAAAAGGTTTATATTATGCATCTGCAAACAATAAACCTATAGCTCTGTATGCAAATAGCATTATAAACGGTATTCCGATAAAAATACCTATGAAAACTCCTATATATGGAATCAGTCCGATTAGTCCTATGACAATTGACAAAGCAAATGCGATTATATAAATTACAACCAATGTGACTATAATCTTTACAAAACCGACTTTTGACATGTCTTTTATTATTTCCCTGAATCTCAGACCTTCAGTTCCGCTTCCGGATTTTGCAAATCTGACTCTAGCTGTAAATGACATCAATGAAAATATGATAAATAATATAATTGCAATAATTAAAGTAACAGTTAAAGCATTAGTGAATGTGTTCATTGTCGATTTGGGAACTGCAGCCATTATCGCAGTAAAATCAGTTGCCCCATCACCTATAGCATCAATGCTTGCATATACGATTTTAGTGAATGATGTAAACAGACCAGTTGCGGAAGCTACAATTATAGTAATGATTGCAGGTATTATGAAATAGATTATCTCCAAAATCATTGCTTTAATTCCAATGACAAATTGTTTTACATAATCAAAATCAGGAAGTGTAGCACTGCCATCAGTTCCACATTTAATGACCTCAACAGAGTAGCCTAAAACTACAAATGAAACAATTAAAGTCACAAGGCTTAAAATGATATCTAAAGTACTATTCTTAACGCCATAGGATGGAATAATTGTTGATAAGCTCATTATAATAATTAAAGCACAAAATATTAAAAATTTTCGAGTATCGCTAACAGGATATTTAATTGCATCCATTATAATCTCACGTAAATTCATATTTATCACATACTTAACTGCTTGACAGATATATATTTTTAGATAATAGTATTTAAAATTTAAAGTACATAATCACAACATAATTATTCAACAGGAACTCAATAATTGTTTATATCAACTGAAATTGGCATAATCTTAATATATGTGAATAATATAAATTATTAATGCAGAGGCATAATATGAACAAAAAAATAGTTACATTAATTCTTGTTATATTGATTTCCTTTTGTTTTTTAAGTATGGTCATGGCAGACAATGTCACACAGGATGATAAAAATACAACAGACCATGACAAAACAATCGATGAAGACAAAGATGTTGATAATGATAAAAAGGATGATAAAAAAACAAATGACAAGGACAAGACAACAGATAAATCCAAAACGAAGGATAAATCCAAAAATAACTACATTAAAGCTAAAGGAAGTGGAAATGAAATTACCTTTAGCGACGGTTTTAGAGGATTTAGACTTGATTATTCAAAGTCTCCTGCTAGCTCAGGAGATGAATTCAAACGTGTCTCTACATCACATGCAAGCAATTCAAATTCACTGAAGAAGTCCATAATTGAATCATACATAGATGATTCAGCAGACAAAATTGGAAAGACAATGAGTGATGCTGCAAAAAGTGGCTCATCCAATGCTAAAATTGGCTCAACCGCTGCATCCGTACCTGCAAAAGTAGGCGACCATGAAGTCGTTAAAATAAACAATCATACGGAAGCAGTTTTTGATTTTGAAGTTTTAAAATCTGTATCAGGTAATGAATCAGATTATTTTGCATATAAAGTATCATTTAGAACCATCAATGATGGAGAAAAAATAAATCAAACCAATAATGTAACTAATGTTACAAATACAACAAACGTTACCAATACAACCAACATTACCAATAATACCAACATTACAAATTTAACCATGCCAATCGACAATGAAACAAATGCCACATTCCTCAAAGCTTTATATGATTATTTGGTTTCCCTTGCCAATGCATTATATGACGTATGGAAACCTATTTTCGATACATTAATAAACAACTTTTTAATGATTGTAACAGCTCTGGAAGAACTGGCAAATCTGTTTGAAAACTTTATGATGGAACTTCAATCTTTAATGGATGCCCTTGGAGAACTTTTAAAGATGCTTGAATCGATATGGAAAGAACTTGCGGGACTTTTAAAATTACTAGATGTTATATTAAATCTCATTCAACAGCTATTAAACTTAATTGGAGCTATATTGAATTTCATAATGGCACTTATCTCCGCAATTATCGGACTTATCCAGCAACTTTTAGCATTGCTGTTAAGCTTATTGCAATTCCTAATAGATTTAATCAATCAGCTCATAGCCCTAATTCAAGCTATTATAGACTTCCTGAAATCCGTCGGCAGCTATTTGATTAATGTTATTGGAAATGCCGCAATTATAATTACTGCATTTATAATCATTACAATTGGAGCATTCATTTACAACAGAGTAAGATAATATCAATCTTATTCATTTCTTTTTTTAATTTGCCCAAAATGGAATTTAGCTAATTAGCGTCAATTTTTCAACAGTACGATAATGCAGATATTAGTGTCCATCAAAATTAGACATTAAAAGCAAAAAATCATTCAAATGATATCAAAAAATAATGTTTTATAAACTAATGTCAAATACCCATTATTCAAAATATAATCATTTAAAAAAAGTAAAGTTGATTGAATGGACTCAATCATCCATCCCCTTCAATCTTTTTAAATGCCAAAGGATATATGGCAAGTATTATGAATGTAAATAGAGAATATTCAATGCATTTAATTAAGTCAGTGTTGCCTGCCAGTTTCGGGATTAAGACAAAAAACAATGCAAACAATACAATCGCCCCCAAAAATCTGACTATTGCGTCCCGTCTGCTTTTAGGATTTTCAAAGTTAACATATTTTTCCTCAAAAAGAAAACCTAATGAAATTCCCAAAGCCAATGCAACATATTTAATATAGCTAATTACAGGGCAGAATACAATTCCCACTAGAGACAGTGCGACAATTCCCAAATAGATATATGGCCTATTTTCAATCTTGTCAAAAATGCGAGATAATATTAAGATTATCACCAAAGCAATGAGGAACCCTGCTATAGTATCTGTCGGGAAGTGAACACCTAATCCAACCCTTGAAAGTGCAACAATCAATACTCCAACCAAACCAATAGCAACATAAAGATTATTACGGATATATATCGGAATAGCCAAAAACAAATTGGTTGCCATCATCGAATGGCCACTTGGAAACGAATATCCTTGGATTTTAAAGTCTAGAGGATTCTGACCAGGCTCATTGGCATAAATACACTTAATCTTATCCACAGCAGCATATGGTCTTAAACGTGCAACAGTCACCTTGACAAATTCGCAGCACACCCCCGCCGCCGCTAATGAAATCAATGTAAATTTACCCCATTCCTTGTTGTATGCCAAATAGATTGAAATGAATATAAAAGCAAGGACATTTTTAGAAACGACATGCGCTATAATTTCAAAAAATCCCATTACAACACCCGGAAGGGAACTCTGCATAAATAATATCATTTGAACTTCCCATGGAAAATAGAAAACTGTTTCAAACATGATGTTAAATATATTGCATATTTAATAAAAAGATTACTAAAAGAAGAAATAATAATCAAAACTTCTTAAAATGAGTTTTGCCAGTTATTATGCAAAATATATTACTTAACTCTTACAGTATCGATATACAATATGCAGTGATTTAACGAATATTAAAATTAATCCTTCATAACGAAATATTCAAATTCTATCAGCTACTTCACGGGTCTTAACTGTTGGACCATAACCAGTATAACCTCCATCCAAAGCAGTCTGCACTGCTACCGGGCCAGTAATACGTGATGACAACATCCAAGTACCACGGGAGTAACTTTTCTTAGAACCATTAAGTAAAGTTAAATCAGTGTCTTTTTCAAGAATAAAAGATTCAACGGGTTTTCCGATGGTTTGACCGTTAAACTCGAATTTATGATTATCATCGTTTAAACGGTAGTCATGGTAAGTTTTTTCAAAGTATTTTATTTGTTGTTCTGTTAAAGGAGGTTCACCCCTAGTAAAGTCACAGTCAGGTACTCCGGGAATCAATACAGGAGCAGTTACTATTACTGAACCGTCCTTTTCTTGGGTTATTACATTCTTTTTGATTGTAACACACCTTCCTTTTTATTTTTGAAAAAGTTTATATGAAGATTTTTTTAGAGAACTAAATATTTTCAAAAAACTATTTTTTTTGAAACCTATGCCGTTTAGAGAAAAAAAGAGTTTTTCATAAAAAAAAGAAAATTTAGTTCTCTTCAATATTAAAAGGTGGAAAAATAGAAAAAAA
>CAZQWN010000035.1:0-18584 GCA_964596915.1 uncultured Methanobrevibacter sp. | reverse complement strand
AAAATTTTATATATTATACATAATAAATATATGTATTATGATAACCGAAAAAACCAACATCAGCGCTAGAGTTGAAATAACACTCAAAAAAATAGTAGAAGAATCTAGTTTTACCCACAAGGATGCATGAACTCGGAGCAATGCTAATAGCTATTGGCGATGCTGAAGATACAATAACACTAATACACAACAATCCAAATTATGAAAAAATTATGCAAAGGGAATACAAGTTAATTGAAACAAGAAAATAGGAGCTTGAAAAGGAATTAAGAAATTTATAGGGGAACCATCACCATGGGAAGAGGAAATTCAGATGTCATTTTCTTTTTAGAACAGCACGAACAGGAAATAATAAACTGCTGCAAGAAAGCAATGAGCAACAAGGAAATCATAGAACTGTTAAAAACAAAATATGATTTTGAAGTTCCGGAAACTACCTTTAGGAGATTCAATGCAGGATTAAAATTAACTAAAGCGGATTTCCTGGAAACACTTCTGGATGAAATCAAAGTAATGAAAACTCAAGGAGCTACTGATGAAAGCATAAGAAGATGGCTGGACGATGAACATGACTTTGAAGTAAGCAGAGCAACATTCTCAAGATTCAAAAAGAAATATCATCTAACAGATAATGAAAAAGACCCGAGAGCAAAAAACAAAGAAGCATTAACAAACAGAGCAATAACTCAAAGACAAATAACCGACAATAACGTTCATCAGGACAATATTGATTTAGCTATTGATACAATACTGCAGCAACAAGTAACAGACATTAAAACGGGGCTTGACAATCTTGATAAGATTACTAAAAATGCTGTAGGTATTGAAATTGATTTTGCAAAACTTGATCAGGTAGTATATAGTTATAGAGAGACCATTTGATTAGTAATATTTTATATGTAAATCATAAGTATGTGATATTTTACATAACAATAATTTAAATACTATTAATCGCATATATTAATATGTTATCTTATTTTGTTTGCCCTGGTGGTGTAGTTTGGATAACACATGGGACTGCGGATCCCATTCCCCGGGTTCAAATCCCGGCCAGGGCACTGTTATTTTCCGTGATTACTATGTTAAATGCTAATACTTATGTTACATCTCAAAAGGGTATTGGTGGAACTATCAGAAACCAATATGAAGATTTTTACGTTGAAGAAATTCCCGAAGTCACTCCTGAAGGTGAAGGACCTAACGTTTATGTGTGGATTGAAAAGCTGGGAAGAACCACATTGGATGTTGTTCTGGACATTGCCCGTGATTTGCACATTTCAAGAAAAAGAATGGGTTTTGCAGGAATGAAGGATAAAAAGGCAATAACCCGTCAGTGGATTTGTATAGCAAACATGGACTCGGAAGAGCAACTCAAACAGGTAGAAAACCTTGACATTTATAAAACTGATTTTTTAAAGGTAGTCCGTGGACGTAAAAAGCTTAGAATGGGTCAGCTTAAAGGAAATAAGTTCAAAATTTTAGTTAAAGACTTGGATGACATCGAGGAAAGTGCCGATATTGCAAATGAAGTCTTAAGTCAGCTTGAGGTTACTGGTGTTCCGAACTATTTCGGATGGCAAAGGTTCGGAAAGCCAAGAACAATCACGCATCTGGTAGGTAAGGCATTGGTTGAAAACGACATAAAAAAGGCAGTTGACACTTATATCGGAAATCCTCAGGATGATGAATCAGAGGAAAATCAGCTTGCAAGGCAGGCATATGATGACGGAAATTTGGAAGAGTCTCTTGAATTAATGGGAAAAGGAATGCGCTATGAAAAGATGATGATAAAAGAGTTGATTAGAGGTTCCAAAAAAGGCGAGCTGACCGACAAATATTATATGAATGCACTTCATGCACTTCCAAAGCCGCTTCAGAGAATGTTCGTCCATGCCTATCAGTCTTATTTATTTAATGAAGCCGTCAGCAACAGGGTAACTATGGGCATAGATAAATATATTGAAGGAGACATAGTTATTGATAATGATGAAAACATCGTTCGAGACAAAAGCGTTGAAGAGTATCAGGAATTAATCACAAACTTCAAGGCAAATCCGACATGCCCTTTATTTGGTACAAAAGTGCCGTTTGCAGACGGAGAAGTCGGTGTGATGGAAGAGGATATTTTAAAGAAATATGAGATTACAAAACAGGATTTTGAAGTTCCAAAAATGCCAAGGTTGGGAAGTCACGGCCTCAGGCGCCAAATGAGATTCCAGGTATGGGACACAAAGGCTACTCCAACCGATGATGGTCTTTTATGCGAATTTTCTATTGATAAAGGTTCTTATGCAACTGCAGTTTTAAGAGAAATAATGAAAAAAGATGTAATTTAGGTGAAAATATGGTAGTTTGTCCAGATTGTGGAAAAGAAGTTCCAGAAGCAAATTTTTGTAAAAATTGTGGAGCTAGCCTTCCTAAGGAAAGTGAAATTGTTGAAGTTGAAGAAACAGCACCTGTTGAATCAGAAATCGTTGAAACAATTCCCGTCAGGGCCGAAGAGGTGGATGCTGAAGAGGAAATTCCTTCCGGTTCAAGTAAAAAGGTTAAATTCTGCCACAATTGTGGTTTTGAACTTGAAGGCAACTTTAAGTTCTGCCCAAATTGCGGATATGATTTTGAAAACAAAACTCAGGTAAAATCAAAGGCATATGACTCAGTCGTTACAACAGATGAGAAAAACATTCTTGTGTCTGTCATTTTAAGCGTTATCATTCCGGGATTAGGTCATTTTTATTTAGGGCTTTCACGTAAGGGAGCAATGTTTTTACTTGCATATGTAGTGTCTGCCATTTTGATTTTATTGCTTATAGGGTTTGTATTAGTCCTAGTCATATGGATTTGGGCATTGGTTGATGTTATTCAATGCACAAACGCTTTAAATCGTGGAGAAAGTGTTGAAGATAAATTGTTATAATCAGTGATTTTCATGATTGAATGTAGAAGTATCGCAAAAGGAAAAGGAAAAGGGGAACTGATAGTTTCATCAGAGCCAATCAGTTTTTTAGGTGGAGTAAATCCTGAAAACGGTGAGGTCATTGATCCGAACCATGAACTGAAAGGCCAAATAATTAAGGATAAGGTATTGTTCATTCCTGGCGGAAAAGGGTCCACTGTTGGGTCTTATGTAATTTTCCAGATGATGAAAAACAATACCGCTCCAAAGGCAATCATTTGCCTTAATGCCGAGCCTATCATTGCTACTGGAGCAATAATGTCAGATATTCCCATGGTTGACTCACCAAAAGATGTCAATGATTTAACTAACGGAACATTGGTTGAAGTTGACGGGGATAACGGAACAATAGAACTGTTATGGTGATATTATGCAGACTCTAATTGAAAATGTTAATATTGTAAATCCGTTTGAAGAGATAAAGACTCATCAGAACGTATTGATTGAAGGTAACCTAATCAAGGAAATTTCTTCTTCAAAAATCAATACTAAAGGCAATGTTATTGATGGTGAAGACAACTATCTGCTTTCAGGTTTTATTGACTGTCACACCCACATTTTTGCAAAGGGTTTTCACAAAGAGGAAAACATGGCAAATCCGTTGGGGATTCATTTCTACAATGCCGTTCCTCACTCCCTTCAAACAATCAATGCCGGTGTAACTTCAATTAGAGATTGCGGTTCTGCCGATTTAAGTTTTAAATTGGCACAAGAGAGAAAATTATTCAAGGCACCAAAAATCCACCTGTCAATAACTCCGCTGGTCATGACTGGCGGACATTTTGATTTGCTTCTTCCGTCAGGCTTTGACATGGAAATAATGTATCCTGGGTTTCCTAAGGGAAGATGCGATGGGGTCGATGAGGTCTTGAAAAAGACACGTGAAATAAAAAGAGCGGGCGCAGATTTTATAAAGGTAATGTGCAGCGGCGGAGTTCTGACAACCAACACTTCACCGGAATTTGCACAATTCAATAAAAAAGAGCTTAAAACTATTGTTAATGAGGCCAATGCCAACAATATGAAAGTTTCAGCTCATTGCCATAGTTTAAAAGGTATGAATAACTGCATTGATGTAGGATTTTCATCAATTGAGCATGGCACATTCATTGATAAGAGAACTTCTCAAAGAATGGCTGAAAAGAAAATTAGTTTAGTTCCAACACTGCTGGTACATCAATTCTTGTATGAGCATGGTTTTCCGGCTTGGGATAACTATGCTGTCGAAAAAACAGAAAAACTAAAAGAAATAGTCAAAGTTCACAAAGAAAACATATCCGTTGCTTATGAAGAGGGTGTCAATATTTTAATGGGCACTGACAGTGGAGTTATTCCTCACGGACATAATCTGGAAGAATTAACTCATCTGGTTGATATTGGAATGTCTCCCGAAGAATCAATTGCAAGCGGAACTGTTAAAGCTGCCGAATATCTTGGCCATAACAACCTGGGATTAGTAAAAGAAAACTATGTGGCAGATTTGATTTTAGTCAATTCAAATCCTTTGGATGATGTTTCTGTTTTAAGCGATAATGATAACATTTTACATGTTTTGCAAGATGGTGATATTTTAAAATGAAATTGATGATTTCTGACGACAGATGTATTGGTTGTGGACAATGCAAGTCCGTATGTATCAGGGACAATATAGAAATAGATGAAGTGGCCTATGAAACAGGCAGTAACTGTTTTGAATGCGGTCACTGTATGGCAATCTGTCCGACCGGTGCAGTAACACTTAAGATATTTAAAGGCCGTGAAAGCAGAATTGTAGAATATAATTCAAAGGAACCACCTTTAAGCTATGATGATCTGTTGGAATTTTTAAAAAGAAGACGTTCCATTCGATGGTTTAAAAAGAAAAAAATTGACAAAAATACTTTCAATAAACTGTTTGAAGGAGCTTATTACTCTCCATCAGCTCAAAATGAACAAGATGTCGAATTTGTTGTTCTTGACAAAAGATTAAATGATTTCATGAAACATGTCTATGATATCATTAAGGTCGAAGAAGAGGAGTTTTTCAGAATAAAGCAATTAGGCGAATATCTGAAGGACAACTCAACAAGAAAATACCATCCTCTTTTATGGCAGGGTCAGCAGCTGATATTGACATTTTCAACTGACAAGACCAGTGCGGTAATTGCAAACACTCGTATGGAATTATTGGCATATTCATTAGGGCTTGGCGGTTTCTATTCATTATTCATACTAAAGGCAGATGAGATAAACCATGAAAAGCTGATGGAATTTTTCCCGCAGATTGATAAAAACAAGTACATGTACTCTTCTTTTATCATAGGTTATCCTAAAAAGACCTTTAAAAGAACTGTTCCTCACAAGGACATCAATGTTAAATATATGTAGAAGATTGAGTTTCTCATTGTTCATTGATAACTTCTTGATGTATTTTGTCAAGAAGTTTCCTGCGCTCCATTTTTACAGCACCATCACTAGCGGTTACATTTTTATCTTTTAATAAAGTGGTTATTTGACAAGTCATAAAATTATTATGAGTAATATGTGTTATAAGACCTTTTCAACTGTGATTTGATGATTTTTCATATGGATGCACTTCCACAAAAGTTAAATAAGTTTAGTATTACCTAAACTTTTATAATGCTTAAAAATAATATTATGTTTTATATGATAGAAACGGTTGTGATATTATGGTAAAACACAAACATATGGATTTGCCGATTGAAGGAATGCATTGTGCTTCCTGTGTTTTAAGCGTTAATAAAACATTTGGAAAAATTGAAGGTGTAGAGGAAGTGGATGCGGACCTGGCTGCAAATAAGTTACATATTACTGTTGACACTAAAAAAATTTCTTATGAGGAAATGGAAAGGCTGGTCAAAAACTTAGGGTTCGACCTTCACTCCGATGAAATGACCATAAGAATTCAGGGAATGCATTGCGCTTCATGTACAATGAATGTGGAGAATTTCCTAATCAGATTGGACGGTATATTTGATGTCAAAGCGGATTTGACATCACAAACTGCAAAAATAAGGTATGATTCTTCAAAAGTAACTATAGATGAAATTGAAGAGGTAATTGATTCTTTAGGTTTTGAACTTTTAGGCATTGAAGGTCAAACTGAAATCGATGAGGAAGCAATCTATCAAAAGGATTTGGCCGAAAAACGTAACAGAATCATTGTAGGTTTGATATTTTCAGCTATTTTAATGATACTGATGTTCAGCGAATGGGATCCGTTGATGGGAATTACACACAGTATTCATGAATCTGTAGGAATTCATATTTCTTCCATGGGATTATTGTCACTGATTGTTAGTATTGTTCCGTTTTTATATGTTTCCCTGCCTATTTTAAAAGCTGGAATCAACGGATTGATGCACAAAAACCTGAATATGGATGTAATGTATTCAATGGGTATTCTTGTCGCTTACATTTCAAGTATTTTTGGAACATTCGGTATTGTTCTGGACCATACCTTCATGTTTTATGACTCTGCTGTGATGCTTCCTTCATTTTTAATGATTGGAAGGTATCTTGAAGCAAGAGCCAAGAAAAGAACATCTGATTCAATCCGTGAACTGATTGGCCTTCAGCCTACTGTCGCAACTGCAATCGAGCTTGATGAAAACAATGAAATTGTATCTCAAAAAGAAGTTTCAATAGCTGATATCGTAATTGGTGATTTGCTATTGGTAAAACCGGGAGACAAGATTCCTGTGGACGGTGATGTTATCGGTGGAGAGTCCTATGTTGATGAATCAATGATTAACGGTGAACCTATTCCTAAAGTTAAAAAGGATGGTGAAGAAGTCTTTGCCGGAACCATCAATCAGGATGGGGTTTTATACATTAAAGCTCAAAAAATCGGTAAGGAGACAGTATTGTCAAACATTATCCGTTTGGTTGAAAAGGCACAATCCTCAAGGCCTCCTGTTCAGAAATTCGCAAATACCATTGTAAGCTACTTCATTCCGGTGATTCTAACAATTGCAATTATTGTATTCTTAATATGGTATTTCGTATTGGGTGAAACACTGCTTTTCTCACTGACATGTTTAATTTCCATACTGGTTGTTGCATGTCCATGTGCATTGGGTCTGGCCACTCCGACTGCGGTAACCGTTGGTGTTGGAAGGGCTGCAGAATACGGTATTCTAATTAAGAATGGAGATACCTTGGAAAATGCAGGCCAAATCGATGTTGCAGCATTTGACAAGACAGGAACAATAACAGAGGGAAAACCTGAAGTTGATGATATTATTCCAATTGATTGCATTGAGGAAGATTTAATCAGGCTTGCGGCAAGTGTGGAGCAAAACTCCAGTCACCCTATCGCAAAGGCTATCGTAAACAAATCAAAGGAGATGAATTTGGACTTGGACTCCACCAGCGAATTTGAAAATGTAACTGGTAAGGGTCTTAAGGCTAAATTAAATGACAGTGATGTTTACGCAGGAAATCTCTCATTGATGCAGGCAAATGGCATTGATGTTTCAGATGAGTTGGCAGATAAGTATCATGAACTTGAAAGTCTTTCAAAAACCATTATCTTTTTAGCACAGGATAAGGCTGTCAAAGGTATTTTAAGCTTATCCGATAAAATTAAAGCGAACTCCAAAAGAGCTATTGATGAATTGCATAAGATGGATGTCAAAACATACATGCTTACAGGAGACAATGAATCTACTGCACTAAATGTAGCCCGAGAGGTCGGAATTGATAATGTCAAGGCAGGAGTCCTTCCTGAAAACAAACTTGAAATAGTTAAGCAAACTCAGGCAAATAATACCAAGAAGGTATTGTTTGTTGGAGACGGTATCAATGACGCTCCGGCATTAACACAGGCTGACATTGGTGTTGCTATGGGTAATGGAACGGACATTGCTATGGAAAGTGGGGATATTGTCATTATGGAAGGAGATTTGGAAAATGTTGTAGCGGCTGTGCAGTTTTCCAAAAAAGTAATGAGAAGAATCAAGGAAAACATCTTCTGGGCATTTGCTTATAACACAATATTGATTCCTATTGCAGCCGGAGTTCTATATCCTGCATTTGGAATAACATTCGAACCTGCATTGGCAGGTCTGGCAATGGCATTGAGTTCCGTTACTGTTATATCCCTTTCATTGATGCTTAAGAGATATGTTCCTGAAATAAAAAGAGAAAGTAAAAATTAATTGGTCTATTGATCAATTAATTCTAATTTTAATTTTCCGAGTTTTGGTGCAAGGAAGTTATAGAATACAGCCAAGAGTGCACCTTCAACAAACGCGCCTATGAAACCGCCTATAATATTGCCGATTGCAGTCATTATTTCTCCGCCACTGATTAATGATATGATGGCGAGAATTAAATTCAATATTCCTGCAACAACCGCAAAGACAATAGCTAATTTCAAAACATCAACAGATTCGATTGAAGTCATGTTGTCTTGTTTTGATAATTTCACAATAGCTCCTCTTCCAGTACTTGCAAGAATGTTATATAGGTAACATCCGAGCAAAACAAACACGAATGTGATGATGAATGTACCAAAAATTATCATAGCAACGGTAGTAGGTTGACTAAATAAATATAAGAATTGATAAAGGCTATATGCCAGTAATTCTTGGCCTGAAAACATCAAAGTTTGTACCATGGTGTTTAGCAATAATGGAAATATGAATACTGATACGAGGTAAAGTAAAATTACCTGTATTGTCATTATCATGGCTACAATAATTGCTGTTGGAGTAGTTGAAACTTTAATGATTTCTTTATCATCTTTAAATGCAATTTGTATTGTATTGAGCTTTTTAGCTAATAGGTTGTAAAGGAAACCCTGGCAAAATGAATTGTATGTTGTATACATTAGGGTTCCGACAATAATTGTTGAAACAAGATATGCGGAGACTCCCATCGCTGCCGGGCTCATTGCAGCAATCGCAATTACGATCACGATTGAGGCGATTATTGAAAATAAAACTGCAATTGCTGTTGAAATAATTGTGTATGATGATAAATCAATGGATTTTAATTCTTTTATGCTGGTCATTATTACACCTAGAACCATTCTTTGGATTTTTCAAGCAATTCGTCGATGATTATGGAAATGGAGCCGACGTAGGTGTGAGGATCCATTATTTTTTCAACATCTTCTTCAGTTAGGTATTTTTGAACCTCTTCATCCTCCAAGATTAATTCTCCTAAGAGGAGTTTTTCTTTATTTGCTTTAATTGCATTTTTTCTTACAATTCCGTAAGCGGTTTGTTTTCCCATTCCAGCACGGGTAAGTTCTGCCATTAATCTTTCAGCCATAATCAAACCATTTGTCAGGTTCAAGTTTCTTTCAATATTTTCATCATAGAAAACAAGGTTGTTCATTAATTTAATGGTTAAATTGAGGATGTAATCGGTTAAAATACAGCTTTCCGGAAACATGATTCTTTCACATGATGAGTTGGTCAAGTCTCTTTCATGCCAAAGAGGGTTGTTGTCTAAAGCGGCATTGACATATGATTTGACGATTCTTGCAACACCACATATTCTTTCAGCGGTAATTGGATTCATTTTATGAGGCATTGTACTGCTGCCCACTTGTTTTTCAGGATCAAAAAACTCTCCAACTTCCATGATTTCAGTTCTTTGCAGGCTTCTAATTTCCAGTCCGATTTTGTCCAATGTACTGGCAATGTTTGCAAGAACGCTGATGAATTCCACATGATTGTCCCTTTGAACAACCTGGTTTGTAATTGTTGCTGCAGGAAGGCCTAAAATTTCTGCAACGGTTTTGTGGATTTCCCATCCCTGTTCTCCTAATGCGGCGGTTGTTCCGACAGCACCGTCCATCATTCCAATACAAACATTTCCTTCTGCATGTTCCAGTCTTTCGTATTGTCTGTGGAGTTCGTCAGCCCAGATACCGAATTTCATACCGTAAGTTGTTGGAAGTGCATGTTGTCCGTGTGTACGTCCGATACATACTTTCATCTTGTTTTCTTCGGTTAGTTTGAGCATGATTTTTGTCAATCTTTCTAATTTTTCTTTTAATACTGTGATTGAATCACGGATAAGCAATGAGTTTGAACTGTCTACAATATCGTTAGATGTAGCTCCAAAGTGCACATATTCTCCGGCGCCATTTTCACATACTTCAGTAATTGATTTGGATAGTGCTGCAATATCGTGGTTGGTTTCCGCTTCAATTTCTTTCATTCTTTCAAGTTTTACATAATCTGTATTGGCTTTTGCTGCAATTTCATCGGCAACTTCCTGTGGGATGATTCCGAGTCTGCCTTCAGCTTGTGCCAATGCGGATTCCACATCTAACATTCTTTGTAGTTTGTTTTCCTCTTCCCAGATACTTTTCATTTCTGGAGTTCCATATCTAAATTCGATTGGATGTATAGCCATTTTTATCAACTCGATTTTAATTTATTATATTATAATATATGTTCATAGTCCCTTTTATAATATTGTTGTATATGTATACAAAACATTTATATATCTGCCATTTAAAGAGATTATATCAACCCCTATAACCTAGAGGTTGTAGGTGGGTGAGTATATGGAAACAAAAATTCGGCTATTACGCCAAGAAATAGGCATTACTCAACAGGAATTGGCTGAATCTGTTGGTGTAACTCGCCAAACAATAAATGCTTTAGAAAATGCTCGTTATAATCCTTCCTTGTTATTGGCCTACAGAATCACTAAAATTTTGGGCAAAAATGCTATAGAAGAGGTTTTTGTGTTCAACAAAGATGATTGAATGAGATTTTGAATTAGTACACTTAGTTGTCTAGTTTAAGTTAATATGTATGCTATCTTATTTCTTATTATTTTTTTTTTTAATTGATTTAATTGGTTATTTTCAGATATTATGTCCTTATTTAATGATAATCTAAAAGATATAACAGTTTTAAATTTAACTATAATTATACTTGTTTCTTATATTCTATTATATATTTTAGGGCAATTTACAGATTTTATAAATCAGAAATGGATTCACGTCATCGTCATAGTGTATTTCATTGTCAAATTGAGGAATTCCGGAGATTTTAAAAATGATTTGTCCAATGTTTTTTCAATAGTGGATTTAAAGTTTGTCCTTTTGATAGTATTTGCGAATATTTTCTTTTCTTATGGAATGCTGTATGCGGCGAATTATTTTGTGGTTATGTTTCCCAGCTTGGATTTTTTAGTTAACTTTACGGTTCCATCAATGTCGCTGATTAGTTTCGCACCACTGATTTCAACGGTTGTTCTTTCTCCGATTTCAGAAGAATTAATATTCAGGGGGGTTTTACTAAATCGGTTGAAAATATATGTTCCTACAGTATTTGCAGTCTTAATTACCTCACTGCTTTTCGGATCCCTTCATAATTTTGGAAGCATTACTTCGGCGATTGTATTTGCAATTTGCATGGCTATTTTGTATTTAAAAACTGAAAATATTTGTGTCCCGATTTTGGCTCACTTTTTAAACAATTTATTTGCCGAAATCATAAGAATTATTGATGTTAATGAATTATTGTTTTCAAATGGTTATGTAATGTTAATCATTGGCATTTTCGCAATTGTTTCTGCAATAATTTTGTTAAGTTCTATTGTTAAAGAATTGAAAAAGTTAAATAATACATGATATAGACTATTTATCATGGATTTAAAAAAAATTGGCATTGCTTTAATATTTGTTGGAATCTTTTTATCGATTCTGTTTTTGGACAATGATAAGATTTTTGTTCCGGCATTGACAGTAACCGTTTTAGGATTTTTTATGACTGTTGTGGGTTTTGTTTCAGACATCAGAAAACAGAAAATCAAAAATGACATGTTGGAAAAGGACATCGGCAGGATTCTTCAGCCTCTGATTACTAAATATTCAAATTTGAATAAACAGTATCGCAGTGAATTTTCCGGCGAGGAATATGCTCAAAAAAGATTGCAATTGAATAAAGATCTTGAAAGGGAGATAGCTGAACAGATTCCATATTTGGAAAGCAGGGAAATCAAAAAGATTGTTATTCAGTTCTCCAAAGAACAGGATAAAATGTAATCATATTTTTTTTCGTTTATTTTTTAATGTACAAAACATGACAACAAGGTTTTAAATAGTACATTATATAAATTATTATCTAGTGATAAAATGTTTTCCCCAAATTTTGAAGAAGTAAAAAATATTGCAAAAAATGAGGAGTATAAGCGCATACCTGTCTCATATGAGTTATTTTCAGATATGGCTACTCCTATAGAAGTTTTAAGAGTGTTGAAAAACATCAGCAAGCATTGTTATATGCTTGAAAGTATTGAGGATGCGGAAAAGTGGGGAAGATATTCATTTTTAGGTTTCAATCCTCTTCTGGAATTCACATGCCAGGACGGTATTGTCAAAATCAAAGGCAGTGAAAACTTCGATGAATTCAATGATGATGAGATAACAATCAAAACTGATAATCCTAGTGAAATAATTAAGGATTTGGTAAATAAAAATAAATCTCCAAAAATCGATTATTTGCCTCCATTTACAGGAGGTTTTGTAGGATATTTCGCATACGATTACATCAAATATGCAGAGCCTTCCCTAAATCTCGATGCTGAAAATCAAGATCAGTTCAAGGACATCGATCTGATGCTATTTGACAAGGTGATAGCGTTTGATAACTTCAAACAAAAAATCATTTTGATTTCAAATATCAAAACTGATGATTTGCAAAAGAATTATGAAAAAGCATGCAAGGATTTAAAAGAAATTGCAGATTTAATTAAAAATGGTAAAAAGGCTAATATAGAACCATTAGAATTAAAATCTGATTTTAAACCTGTCTTTTCACGTGAAAAATACTGTGATATGGTTTTAAAAGCTAAAAATTATATCACTGAAGGAGATATTTTTCAGGTTGTCCTGTCAAACAGAATTGAGGCAGAAATATCCGGAAGCTTATTTGACACATACAGGGTTTTAAGAACCACCAATCCGTCCCCTTACATGTTTTATTTTTCAAGTGATGATATTGAAATAGCAGGGGCATCTCCTGAAACCCTTGTGAAATTGACTGACAAAAAACTGTTCACATTTCCACTGGCGGGAACAAGGCCCCGCGGAAAAACTGATGAGGAAGATTTTGAACTTGAAAAAGAGTTACTGGCTGATGAAAAGGAATTGGCTGAACATAACATGCTGGTTGACCTTGGAAGAAATGACATTGGAAGGATTTCTGAAATAGGTTCCGTCAACGTTGAAAAATACATGTCCATTGAAAGATTTTCCCATGTGATGCACATAGGTTCTACAGTAAGCGGAACGTTAAGAAATGATTTGGATTCTCTTGTTGCAATTGATTCAATTTTACCTGCCGGAACGTTGTCAGGGGCTCCCAAAATACGAGCTTGTGAAATAATTAATGAACTTGAGGATAATAAAAGAGGAATTTATGGCGGAGCCATAGGATATGTGGATTTAAGTGGAAATATTGACACTTGCATTTCAATTAGAATTGCATTTGCAAGAAATAATAAAGTATTCATACGTTCCGGTGCAGGAATAGTCGCCGACAGCGTACCTGACAATGAATTTGAAGAATGTCTAAATAAAGCTGCTGCAGTAATAAATGCACTTGAAATTGCAAATGGAGGGATAGAATGATTCTTTTAATCGATAATTATGATAGTTTTTCATATAACCTGTATCAGTTGATCGGTGAGATTAATTCAGACATTAAAGTCGTCAGAAATGATAAGATAACAGTTAAGGAAATTTCTGAATTAAATCCTGAATGCATTATTTTATCTCCGGGTCCTGGAAAGCCAAAGGATGCTGGAATTTGCATTGATGTCGTTTTAAATTTTACAGGTAAAATTCCAATTTTGGGCGTTTGTTTGGGTCATCAATCAATTTGTGAAGCTTTTGGCGGTGAAATATCTCATGCAAAAAGGTTAATGCATGGGAAAACTTCAAGAATTTCACTGGATTATGATTTTATTTTTAAAGGTTTGCCGACTGAAATCAGTGTTGGCAGGTATCATTCATTGAGTTTAGTTAAAGATACGCTTCCTGATTGTTTGGAGATAATATCAAAATCAAAAGACGATGGTGAAATAATGGCGGTAAAACATAAGGATTTTAATGTTTACGGTCTTCAGTTCCATCCGGAATCAATCTTAACTCCTGACGGATTGACAATTATTGAAAATTTTTTACAAAAAGTTGAAAAAGGGATTTTATGATTAAAGAAGCTATTTTAAAGGTATATAAAAATGAAAACTTAACATATGATGAAGCTTACCAAACCATGGATGAAATCATGAGTGGGGAAGCCAGCGAAGTGCAGATGAGCGCATATTTAACTGCAATGTCCATGAAAGGCGAGACAATTGATGAAATAACCGCATCCGCTGAAGCCATGAGGGCACATTGTGTAAGGCTGTTGAATGACAAGGAAGTTCTGGAAATCGTTGGAACCGGAGGTGACGGTTCAAACACATTCAACATATCCACAACATCATCCATTGTCATTTCCGCTGCGGGGGTTCCTGTGGCAAAACATGGAAACAGGTCCGCATCAAGCAAATGTGGTGCAGCCGATGTTTTGGAGGAATTGGGAGTAAACATCTATATTGAGCCTGAAAAAAGTTTGCAATGTTTAAAGGAAATTAATTTATGTTTCCTCTTTGCTCAAAACTATCACATTGCAATGAAATATGTTGCGGGGGTTCGTAAGGAATTGTCCATAAGAACAATTTTTAATATTTTGGGGCCGCTGACAAGTCCTGCGGGAGCGTCCATGGAAGTTTTGGGAGTTTATGAAAATGACCTTGTAGAACCTTTGACAAAAGTTTTAAAAAACTTGGGGGTCAAATCCGCATTGACTGTTTATGGTATTGATGGAATGGATGAAATTTCAGCAAGTGATAAAACATCCGTGTGTGAGCTTAAGGATGGAGAAATTATGTCTTATGAAATCACTCCGGAGTATTTTGGAATGGAAAAAGCTTCTAAAGAGGATTTACTCGGTGGAGATGCTAAAGAAAATGCAAAAATTACATTATCAATATTAAATGGTGAAAAAGGACCTAAAAGAAATGCGGTTCTTCTTAATTCTGCAGCAGGATTATATGTTGCAGGTAAAGTTGATTCCCTGCGTGATGGTGTGGAACTTGCAGAAGAAATAATCGATTCCGGAAAAGCATTGAAACAATTGGAAAGATTTATAGAAATTACAAACAGCTGATTATTATGTTGGATGAAATCGTTGCAAAGACTAAGGAAAGATTGGAACAGTCAAAGAAAAACAAATCTCTTGAAGAAATTAAATCAGAAGTTCATCAATTAGATATTTCTCAAGATTTTCCTTTTAAAAAGGCATTAAGCGAACCTGAAATTTCAATCATTGCTGAGGTTAAAAGGGCTTCACCTTCAAAAGGATTGATTGCTGAAGACTTTGATTATGTAGCTATTGCAAAGGATTATGAAAATGCCGGAGCTTCAGCCATTTCTGTTTTAACAGAACCCTATTTTTTCAAGGGATCTAACGATTATCTAAAAGAAATCGCTCAAAATGTTAGCATACCTATTTTGAGAAAGGATTTTGTCATTGATGAGTATATGATCTGGGAAGCTAAATTATTGGGTGCATCTGCAGTATTATTGATAGTTTCTATTTTGCCAATGGTTGAACTAAAAAAATACTTGGATTTGGCCCATGATTTGGGTCTGTCAGCAATTGTGGAAACCCATGATTCTACAGAAATTAGAACTGCACTAAATGTTGGTGCTGAAATTATCGGTGTTAATAATAGGGATTTAACAAATTTTACAGTCGATATTGAAAATAGTATCAGTCTACGTAGATGTGTTAGTGGAGATGTTATATTTATTTCTGAAAGTGGCATTAAAACACCGAAAGATGTTGGCAGATTAAAAGAAAATGATGTTGATGCAGTTTTAATAGGCGAAACTTTGATGAAATGCGATGATAAAAGGGCAATGATTATGGAGTTGAAAAATGGTTAAGATTAAAATCTGTGGACTCAGACGATTGGAAGATGTGGAAATAGTCAATAAATATAAACCGGATTATATTGGTTTTGTGTTTGCAGATTCAAAAAGAAAAGTCTCTCACGAGCTTGCAGGCCAAATGAAAAATAATTTAAGTTCTGACATAATCTCTGTCGGTGTTTTTGTGAATGCTTCTCAGGATGAAATATTGAAATTGTTTAACGATGAAGTTATAGAAATTGCTCAATTGCATGGTTGTGAAAGTGAAGATTATATTAATAATTTAAAAGAAAATACAAATGATGAACTAAAAATTATCAAAGCAATTGAAATGACCGGGAGTGAGGACTTATCAAAATATGATAATTCTCATGCGGATTATTTACTTCTTGACAGTGGAAAAGGCAGTGGAAAAACCTTTGACTGGAAGCTAATAAGAAAAGATTTGAAAAAAGATTTTTTCCTGGCGGGAGGAATCAATTCATCCAATGTAAGAAAAGCTATTGATGAATTCAACCCTTATGCTATTGATTTAAGTTCTAGCCTTGAAACTAATGATTATAAGGATGAAAATAAGATTAAAGAGATAATGGAGGTAATAAGTTGAGTAAAGGAAGATATGGTGAGTATGGCGGACAATACATATCTGAAACATTAATGAATGAGCTATTGTACTTGGAAGAGCAGTACAATCATTACATGAATGACCCTGATTTTATTGATGAGTTAAATATTTTGTTAAAAGAATATGCCGGACGACCTTCTTTGCTGTACTATGCAAAAAGGATGACTGAAGACCTTGGCGGTGCAAAAATATATCTTAAACGTGAAGACTTGAACCACACTGGGGCTCATAAGATAAATAATGTTTTAGGACAGGTGCTGCTTGCTAAAAAAATGGGTAAGAAAAGAGTAATTGCAGAAACTGGGGCTGGCCAGCATGGAGTGGCTACTGCAACAGCGGCGGCACTTTTGGACATGGAATGTGAAGTGTTCATGGGTGAAGTGGATACAAAAAGGCAGGCATTAAATGTTTACAGGATGGAATTGCTTGGAGCAAAAGTGCATTCAGTTAAATCCGGAACAAAAACACTTAAGGATGCAGTAAATGACGCATTTAGAGATTGGATTGCAAATGTTCATGATACAAATTATGTGATAGGTTCCACAATGGGGCCTCACCCATTCCCAATGATGGTTAGAGATTTTCAGGCTGTAATCAGTGCTGAAGCTCGCCAACAATTTTTAGATATTGAAGGAAGACTTCCAACTGCAGTTCTGGCATGTGTTGGAGGTGGAAGTAACGCCATGGGGGCATTTTACAATTTCATCGATGATGAAGAAGTCAGGTTAATCGGTTGTGAGGCTGGTGGAAAAGGTGTGGACACACCATACAATGCGGCTGCACTGACCAACGGTAAAATAGGAATATTCCATGGAATGAAATCTATATTTAACCAGGGGGAGTATGGCCAAATTGCAGAAGTTTATTCTGTTTCAGCGGGTCTTGACTATCCTGGAGTAGGGCCTGAACATGCATTTTTGAGGGATACTGGCAGGGCTGAATATGTTCCTATCAATGATGATGAGGCCGTTGAGGCATTTGAATATCTATCAAAAATGGAGGGTATCATTCCCGCCATTGAAAGTGCCCACGCTGTTGCCTATGCAATGAAGATTGCGCCGGCAATGGATAAGGAGGATATCATTATGGTTTGTTTATCCGGAAGGGGAGATAAAGATGTCAGGTCAATTGCAGAATATAGGGGAGTTGAGCTAAATGAGTAAAATAGCTAATGCATTTAAAAATGGAAAGGCATTCATTGGTTTTTTCACTGCAGGCGATCCGAATATTGAAAAAACTGTGGAATTCGCCCTTGCTATGGAAGAGGCAGGATGTGACTTGATTGAAATTGGCATTCCTTTTTCAGACCCTATGGCCGAAGGGGTTGTTA
This sequence comes from uncultured Methanobrevibacter sp., assembly GCA_964596915.1. Lineage (GTDB taxonomy): Archaea > Methanobacteriota > Methanobacteria > Methanobacteriales > Methanobacteriaceae > Methanocatella. The sequence goes on along the minus strand of CAZQWN010000035.1, from coordinate 712 downwards.
TTCAGGAAGCAAATGTAAGAGCTTTAAATCATAATACAACAACTGATGATGTATTCGATGCGGTTAAGGCTATTCGTGAAAAAACGGATATTCCTATCGTATTTTTAACTTATATCAATCCTGTTTTCTTTTATGGTTATGAAGAATTCTTTAAAAAATGTAATGAGGTGGGCATTGACGGAATAATATCTCCTGACCTGCCTTATGAGGAAAAAGGTGAAATCGCAGGCATTGCACGCAAAAACGATGTTGATGTAATTTCTTTAATCGCTCCAACATCAAAGGAAAGAATCCAAATGATAGCAGGTGACGCTACAGGCTTTATTTATGTTGTTTCATCTTTGGGAGTTACAGGAATGCGTTCGGAAATAAAAACAGATTTAAATTCTATTTTGGACGATATTCGTGACGTCACTGACTTGCCATTGGCGGTCGGTTTTGGAATCAACACTCCCCAGCAAGCATCTGAAATAGGTAAAATTGCTGATGGTGTTATTGTCGGTAGTGCAATTGTAAAAATCATTGAAGAATATGGCGAAGATGCGGCAGAACCGATTAAAGAGTATGTTTCTGCAATGAAAAAAGCGGCTAATCAATAATAATATAAAAAGTAAAACTTATTATATATAAAAAATAAATATAAACATATTACTGATTAGAGGATTATTTATGTTTAAAGCAGAATTAAGTGATTCTAGTATATTAAAAACCA
>CAZQWN010000034.1:17015-19257 GCA_964596915.1 uncultured Methanobrevibacter sp. | reverse complement strand
GGATATAAAAAATAATTATTATTACAGGTGAGAAAATGAGTAGAAATAAACCATTAGCTAAAAAATTAAGGATGGCAAAAGCAAACAAACAAAATAGGAGAATTCCAATCTGGGCTTATGCTAAAACTAATCGTAAACTTAGATACAGACCAAAACCTAGACATTGGAGAAGAAACAGTCTTAAATTATAAGAGGGGTTAATATGGAAAGAGTTTACACAATTCCACTTAGAAATGTAAAAAATGTCAAAAGGACCATCAGAGCTCCTAGAGCTATCAGGGAAGTTCAAAACTTCTTAACCAAACACATGAAAGCTGAAGAAGTTAAACTTGATGAGTCTATCAATCATGCAATTTGGGAGAGGGGTATTCAAAAAATACCTTCTAAAATTACTGTAAAAGCAGTTAAAGATGATGATGGTGTTGTAAAAGCTACTTTAGCAGAATAGGCTATAGTACCTTCGCCATAATATTTGATTAATGTGAGGTAACAATATGTTGAAAAGAGTTGATATTGTAGGAAATCCTAATATAGGAGTATTTATTCTTGCAACAGATGATGTGGCTTTTGTTCCTTATAATCTCATAGACGAAAAATCTGAAATTATCAAGGAAACATTGGAAGTCGATGTTGTAAAGTCTTCTATTGCGGGCAGTAATCTTATAGGATCTTTAGCTGTAGCTAATTCAAAAGGTATCGTTGTTTCCCCACATGTTTTAGATAGAGAAGTTAAACAGTTTGAAGAATTAGGACTGAACGTTGCGACAATTCCTTCTCATTATACTGCTGTAGGTAATATTGTTGCTGCAAATGATGATGGTGCTATTATAAGCCCATTTTTGTCCGAAGATGCAAAAAATGTTATTGAAAATGCCTTGGATGTTGATGCTGAAGCTCATTCCATCAGCGGAAGTGACATCATCGGTTCACTTGTTAAAGTAACCAACAAGGGTTTTTTGATTTCTAAAAATGCAACTTCAAGTGAAATTAACTTAGCTCGTAAAGTATTTGGTGTAGAAGGAGATATTGGTACTGTCGGTAAAGGCATTCCTTTGGTCGGCGCATGTTCCATTGCCAATTCCAATGGGGCGATTGTAGCTAAAGATAGTACTGGTCCTGAAATGGCTAGAGTTGAAGAAGCATTAGGCTTTTTAGATGATAACTTTTAATTAATATATCATGAGGGATTTTATATGATAACAAAAATTTACAGAGTTAAAGGTACTTTTGTAATGGGTGATGAATATCATAAATTTACTAAAGAATACAAAGCTACTAGCGAAGACAATGTAAAAGAAAAAATCTATGCACGTTTCGGTAGTAAGCATGGTATCAACAGGAATCAAATTTCTATCAAATCCATTGAAGAAATTGCTCCTGAAGATGTTTTAGACCCAATTGTAAAAGAAATTTTATAGACACGCAGGTGTTACTATGGAAGATCAGCAAAGATTAAACAGTCTTCTTAATGAAATCAATGCATACAGACAACAAGCTGATTTAATTCAACAACAAATTGAAATGATTCAGGCTTCCATTTCTGAAGTCGATTCATTATTTTCCACTTTAGAAGATATTGAAGGTAAAGAATCTATTGAAGCATTTGTTCCTGTAGGTGCCGGTTCTTTCATTAAAGGAGAACTGAAAAGTACTGATGAAATTATTGTAAGTATTGGTTCAGGGCTTGCTGTTAAAAAAGATGCAGACGGCGCTCGTGAAATACTCACAGGTCAAAAAGAAGATTTAAAAGAGAGCTTAGACAAAATGTTGGCTAACTTGCAGCAATGCACTGACATTGTTGGATCTCTTCAGGCACAAGCTGAGCAAATCACTGCTGCAGCTCAAGGCGAAATGACCCAAATGGGATAAATATTTTACAATTTTTTCTTTTTTCTATTTTTTTAATGTATTTTACATATATTTATGCTTATTTTTGTAATTTAATATTCTTTTTTAAATACTATGAAAAATATAAATATAAATAATTAAATTATTAACTAACTAAAAGGTTGGGTTATTTTGTTTGAATCATTAAAAAAGAAATTTTCACGTACAAGTGAAAAACTAGAGGAAGAACTTATCGAGGAAGCAGAACAAGAGGATAACCTTAAGGAAGAAAAAGGTACCAGGTTCTCATTTTTCTCTTTTGGCAGGAAAAAAGAAGAAAAAGAAGATGAAGACTCAAATTTGCTTCCAGAATCAGATGGTGTTGTTGAAGAAACTTCACAAGCAGATGCTCCTG
>CAZQWN010000034.1:7028-16915 GCA_964596915.1 uncultured Methanobrevibacter sp. | reverse complement strand
CACTTCTGGAGTAGGAATAAGGATGATGAAGTGGATGAAGTCGTTGAAGATGTTCCTGAGGAGGTTGCAGAAGAGAAGAAATCTCACTTCTGGAGTAGGAGTAAGGATGATGAATCTGATGATGAAGTGGATGATGACGAGGAAGAAGTTGATGAAGAGAAAAAAACAGGTTTATTGTCCAGGCTAAGAGGTGAAAATAAACAGGAATCCTCTGAAGAGGTGGAAGACGAATCAGATGAAGATGTCGAAGAGGAAGTTGCAGAAGAGAAGAAATCTCACTTCTGGAGTAGGAATAATGATAATACTGATGTTTCTGCAGACGGTGAAGCTACCGGGGGAATATTTTCATTTGTTCGAGAAAAAACCATTCAGGAAAAACATGTGGATGATATTCTATTTGAACTTGAAATGGAACTCCTGCAGGGAGATGTGGCTATGGAAGTGGCCAGTGAAGTTGTTGACGGTGTTAAAGGCAATCTTATCGGTAAAAAAATCAAAAGAAGCAATGACATTACCGAATTAACATTCAATGCATTAAGAGATACCGTAGCTGAAATCATCGATATTCCGAGTAAATCCATGACTGAAATGATTGAGGAGAAAAAGGCTCAAGGAGAGCCGTTGGTTGTAATGTTCGTTGGTATTAACGGAACTGGAAAAACCACAACCATAGGTAAGCTGGCCAATTATTATCTTAAAAAAGGATACACTCCTGTTATTGCTGCTTCAGATACTTTCAGAGCAGGAGCTATTGAGCAAGTTACATATCATGCAGATAATGTAGGTGTTAAAATCATCAAGCACCAAAAAGGGTCTGACCCTGCAGCTGTTGCATTTGACGCTGTTGAACATGCTAAAGCTCAAGGAAAAGAATTGGTTTTAATCGATACCGCCGGAAGAATGCAAACCAACACTAATCTTATGGATGAAATGAAAAAGATCAAAAGGGTTTCCAAACCTGATTTGGTCATTTTTGTCGGTGACGCATTAACCGGTAACGATGCAACCGAACAGGCTAAAAAATTCAATGAGGCAATCGATATTGACGGAGTAATCCTTACTAAAGCTGATGCAGACAGTAAAGGAGGAGCTTCCCTCTCAATTGGTTATGTAATTCAAAAACCAATCATGTTTTTGGGTGTCGGTCAGGGATATGATGATATCATGGAATATGATGCAGATTGGATGTTGAATCAATTATTCTCAGAAGATGAAAGTCCAATTGAGGTTGAAGAATAACTGCTATAATACGGATTCAAACAGGCATTGGATTTATATTATTGGGGTGATACGATTAGATTTAAAAAAATATTTATCATTTGCGCAGTTTTAAGCATATTCTTATGTTTATCTGCCGTTAGCGCAAGTGACATCAATGAAACGACGGATGTGCTTAGCGAGGAGTTAAGTGTTGTTGATGAAAATTTGGATATTGGCGGGGATGTTGATGAGTTAAAAGCAGTCGAAGATGATGGTCTGGAAATAAGCAATGCATCCAGCATTATTTCAACTAAATCCAAGACATCTTCTGCAAGCGTTTTTGTCAAGAATTCAAATTTCAACATACGAATCACTGATGAAAACGGCACAGGGATAGCAAAAAAACAGGTTCAAGTCAACTTCAACGGCAAAACTACCAATCTGACAACCAGCAATAAGGGGTATGTTTTCTTTAATTTGACAGCAAAGGGAACTTTTACGCTGTCCTACACTTTTAAAGCTGACGGATATTCATCCATATCAGGTTCTAAGAAAATAACTGTTGTTTCAAACTCAAATTCTAAACTGAAAGGTTCTTCATATGTTGCATACGTAGGTTATAAAAATCCGTATACCGTTACACTGACAACAGGAGGGGTGAATCTGCCCTCCCATAAAGTAGTATTCAAAATTAAAGGCAAAACCTACACCAGGACTACAAACAGTGAAGGTCAGGCAACCTTGAATATCAACCTTCCTAAAGGGACATATACAGTAAAATATTCGTTTAAAGGAGTTGCCAATGCCAACTCAACAAGCGGTTCTTCTAAGATATATGTCAAAAAAGGTGTTCCGACTAGCATCGTATGGCAGAATAAAGTTATCTTCAGGCATAAGGTTTCAACTCCGTTCATACTTAAGTATAAGGATGTTCGCGGTAATCCTATTCCAAATAAGTCAATGGTTTTCAAAATCAATGGAAAAACATATATCAAAAAGACAGATAAGAAAGGATTGGTTACATTTTACGTTAATTTAAACAAAGGCGTCTACAAGTCCACAGTCAACTCTTACAATACTAATGTATTTAAGAGCTCCACCAACAAGTATACAATCATGGTCAAGTCAAATTCCGTAAAGAATAACGGATTCTGGCTCTTTGGCAGTGACATGAAAAAGGTGGACTTGAACAAAATGGCAAAATACGGTACAAACAATATCTTTTTGAACTATTATGCCATTGAACTTTATGGAAAGGAGGATGTCGCAAGTTTTGCAACTCAGGCCAAATCTCTGGGAATAAAGGTTCACATTTGGATGCAGGCATTCAACAATGGAAAATGGATTTCACCGGTCTATAAGGATGGCTCATACAGGTATTCCTATTTCAATTCAGTAATCAAGAAAGCTAAAGAGTATGCTGCTATTGATGGTGTTGCCGGAATTCACTTTGATTATTTGAGATTCCCCGGAACTGCTTACAAGCACACTAACGGTGCAAGCGCTATCAGTTACTTTACAAAAACAGCCTGTCAAGCACTTCATAAACAAAATCCTAAACTAATAGTCTCTGCTGCCATAATGCCCGAACCGTATTCAAACAAATATTATTATGGTCAGGACATTCCTACAATATCCAAGTATCTTGATGTTCTGGTGCCGATGGTTTATAAGGGAAATTATAATGCAGGCGCATCTTGGATCAGGTCAGTAACCTCCGCTATTGTTTCACAATCCAATGGGGCTAAAGTCTGGACGGGACTTCAGGGTTATGCTTCAGATTCAAATGTCAAGAAATTGTCTGCCTCCACACTGATGAACGATGCAGATTATGCGGGTTTGGGTGGAGCAAATGGTGTGATAATATTCAGGTATTCACTGTTCAATTTCTTCAATTTCAGCAATATCTGATATTCGATATGCTATGCCAAATCACATCAAAGTCATGTTGCTGATGTTTAACTGTTTAAAATATTGTTTAATTTAAGGGATATGGGTTGACATATCTTTTAACTTTTCTATTTTTTGTCTAAATGGTGCTGTTATTCAAGTTTCATCTTTGATTTTAAGTGCATATTCTTAATTTGAATTCAAGTTATTTGAAGTTTTTCTACCCGATTTCATTTAAATGACTACTTTTAATTTAATTTTACATCTATTTTAATCTTTTTTCATTGATTTATGTGATTTTACTCCTTTTTAGATTTTAAAAAGATTTATATAGTCTTTTAAATAAAAAGTTATTTACTAATTGTGGGGTGAAATTATTTCGATAAAAAATACAACAATACTTATCTCATTTGCATTGGTGTTAATTTTCATAATCGGCGCAGTCAGTGCAGCTGATGTTAATGGCACTGCAGATGATTTCAATGACGCTTCTGTTGGTAATGTGTCTGATGGGGGGTCATCTGGTGATTTAGAAAATGAAACTGAGGTAATACAGAATGCAACATTTTCCAAAGTTTCAAAATCAAATTATCTTATCGGCGATTCAATGGAAGTTAAGATTTTGGATGAAAATGGAACCGGAATCGCTAATAAAAGTGTTTATTTCACAGTCAATGGCGCCATATCCAAAGTGAAAACTGATGATGACGGTGTTGCAAAGTTTCTTTTAAAGTTTAAAAAAGGAACATATGCCATTAACTTCAAGTTTAATGAAACCGGATACAATCCGATTAAAGGATCTAAAAAGATACTGCTTCTTTCAAAACCGGTTTCCACTATTAAGGGATCTTCCATGAAAGCTTATGCAGGTATTAAAAAGACTTTCAAAGTTACCTTAAAAGCTGATGGAATGACTATTTCAGGGCGTAAGGTTGTTTTCACAATAACTAAAAAGAACTTTAAAAAGACTTATACCAGAACAACTAACTCCAAGGGAATAGCCTCATTTGTTATTTATCTGTCAAAGGGAAATTATAAGGTCGCTTACAAATATGCAGGTGAAGACAACATCAAATCTTCAAAATCAAGCAATAAGGTATCTGTTAAACTGCTTAAAAATCCTTATAAAACTAAATACCGCAAAGTCATCATCGATGCTGATGGAGGATTTACAAAGGCTTTCCTAAATGAGCTTGCCGGAAAGCTCAGAAAGGCAGGTTGGAAAGTGGTTGTCAAAGGAATCGGGCCTGACCAACACAGCAAAAACTATAAATTGGCTAAAAATTGCGTTTACCTGCCGCTTTACAATGGAATGTGTGCAGGAACAATCAAGGAAATGGCATACAGTTACTATGGTGGTTTAATCAAGAAAAACAAAGCTGTATTGGCACCGGCATGGTATACTGCAAATTGGACAAATCCTCATGGAATGTTGCCATACCGTTATGACATATCTAAAATAAAATTCCTGAAACCCGCATGGGATGATAATTTCTCACCGTCCAGTTTTAAGGGACTTAGCTATCCTGCAAATTACATGACTAAAAACGGCATTAAATATTGTGTTGGGGATACAGCATACATGATTGCCGAACAGTTCCTGTATGGCGGATGGGTTGCTCATCACTGAAGGTTTGATTTTTCAAAATTTTACCATTTTCTTTTTGATAGGGCTTTCAATCTCTTTTTTTCTATATTTTTCTTTTTATCTGACTGGTACTGTCTGTTCTGGCGACTGGTTGTTGTTTCATTGTTTCTCATGACTGTAACAAGGTCGATTGAATTGTCGCTGCATGCCATTATCACTCTGATTTCCTTATAATCCTTTGAAGGCGGTGCTTTATACACTGCAGCATATTTTTCCCGTTCAATATGCTCATAGCTTATTGGTTCCTCATTTAAAAGGCAATCGATTACATATTCTCTTGAAATTCCATTTTCATCAAGTCTCTGTATGAAATGCCTGTTTTCAAAACACCAGTTGATGCCTGATGTGTCTCCCATTATAAATTTGTCAAATACGTTCATCACAATTAAATATGTAAACATTATTATATATCGTTTTATAAAAATTATATCATGTCTGAACAAGCACAATGGGATTCGTCATTGGCATTCATTTTTGCTATGATTGGAGCTGCTGTTGGTTTAGGTAACATTTGGCGTTTCAGCTATGTACTGTATTCTAATGGTGGGGGTTCCTTTTTCATTCCTTACTTTATAGCAATTGCAATTATGGGGGTTCCATTTTTAATATTAGAATATGGTGTGGGATTCAGTTTCAAGGAATCCTTTTCGAAAATCATGCGGAAAATCAAGCCTGAATTCGAAATAATTGCTTGGATACTGGTTCTTTTCGTTTTTATAGTAACAATTTATTATATGGTAATTCTAAGTTGGGATTTGGTTTACCTTTTAAGCAGTTTCACATTCAATTGGGGAACTGATACTGCACAGTACTTTGTAAGCACAGTCGGTGGAAGTTCCAACCTGTCAAATGCCAGTTTTCTTTTAATTCCAACAACTATTGGCGTTTTGATTTTATGGGTTATCCTATGGTTCATTTCCCACAGGGACGTTGACAAGGGAATAGGTAAGGTTTCAAAAATACTGATTCCGGCACTCTTTGTCATAATGGGAATCATCATTGTCTATGCATTGACCTTGCCTGGTGCAGGTATTGGTATCAATACGCTGCTTACTCCGGACTGGAGCATGCTCGGTGATGTAAACATATGGCTTGCGGCATTCGCCCAAATCATTTTCTCCTTGAGTATGGGTCAGGCAATTGCACTTACATATGCAAGTTACCTACCTGAAAACTCCAAACTGATAGACAACGTTTTGATTGTGGTTGCATCCAACTCAGGGTTTGAAATCTGTACTGCATTCGGAGTATTCTCAATTTTAGGTTATATGTCAGTTACATCAGGAACTCCTATGGTGCAGCTGGTTACTGAAGGTACCGGTTTGGTATTTGTCGTATTCCCAATGATTTTCAATATTATGGGGCCTGTTGGGCGTGTATTGGCGCCATTGTTATTCTTGGCTATTTTATTTGCAGGAATCACCTCTGCTTTAGGATTCCTGGAGCCTATGTTAAATTCAACATCCGTCAAACTCGGCTGGTCACGTAAAAAGACAGCAACAGTATTGTCTGTCATAGGTTGTGCATTTTCACTTATTCTAACTACTGGAATCAGCAGTTATCTTGTTGGAATCATCGATACATTTGTCAATGAGTTCGGAATATTGCTTTTAATCGGTATCCAATGTATCATATTTGCATGGTTCTACGGTGTCGACAAGTTCATTCCTGCATTGAATGAAACATCAACATTCAAGGTCGGAAAAACCTGGACTTTTATAATCAAATACCTGCTTCCTATTGTCTTAATCATCATGTGGGTAATCGGAATCATTCAGCTGTTTTCAACAGCAAAACATTTCGAAATCATGGTTGATTTGGTAATTATTGTTGGCGTAATGGTATTTGCAGTACTATTGACTAAAATCAAACCTGCCGGAGATTATTAAAATCTCCATTTCTTATTTTTTACCTGAAATCAACATTCATTTAATTACTTTTAGCTATAATAAAATTGATTTCAATTTGAAAAATAGTATAATTATTAATCGTTTGCTTTAATATATTGATGATGTGTTAATTTTTTTCAATTTGATATGGTGTTGCCCTACATTTAAAAAACAAAAAAGAATAATTTATAAAATAAATTATTCTTAAGCGCCGTTGACGGCTTTGACTTCCTGGTATGTAACATACATTGCATAAATCCAGAATATTAAAGACACGATTGAAAATATAAAATGTACCCACATACCCAATATGTTTAAAACGATACCTATTGCAAAAAAGATTACTCCTTTTTTAACATCTCCCGCATATGCGATACCGAGTCCGGTGAATATGAAAGAGATAATCAATGCAATAATCATATTTTTTTCAGCCATATTTTGTTCCTCCATTTATTTTTTTAAATGCTCTATAGCTATTTGTTTATTTTTTTTAACATGTTATATAATTTTTATGGTAATGATAATTTGACATTACTGTTTTTAGGAAGAAAAGATATAACATTAATCATGAGTGAAGTTATAGAAAAGCTTGCCGAAGCGGAGCACATCCAATGGCAGGAATGGGCAAAATCAGTAAGCGATGACATTGAAGCATTGTTGGGCCTGATTGATGTTGAAAATCTTGATTCGAACCAGAAAAAATTTGTAGGCAAGGTATCCGGTCGTATTGAAAACTGGTCACGTCTCATGATTGATTATGCGGATTTATCAGAAGATGAAAAGGAAAAGGACAGGGTATATGCAAGAATAGTGTATGAAATCTGTAAAAACGAGTATGTATAAGTAATCTTGGGAAACTCCCAAGAAAACTTAAACTAAAAATTTTTTTAGATAACACGAGAGTGTGTTACAAATTATATTCTTATTTAGCTATTATTTAAAGATTTACTTATTTTTACATGCCTAAATTTCCAATTCGGACTTAACAAAAAGTTTAGTAAAGTATTTTTACTTATGTGGTTCATATTATTAACTATGAAGTTTAAAATTGCATTGGCATGTATTTTGATGATTCTTTCAATAGGGATTGCAAGTGCTGAGAGTTACATGCCTCAGGACGGTGTTTTTGCATTTAAGGAAGTTGAAAACTATACATTGAACGGATTCAATTTTACAATATTGTCAGATTATGATGTCCTGATGGAAAATGAAACTCACATGGCCTTTGAAGGTGACAATAACACATTGAATATCTCTGTTGTGGATGGGGGAAATATCACCCGAGTCAACTCAACAGATAATGTGACTGCTTCAGATACCATGCTTGGATCTGTTGAAGGATATTTGGTTGATAGAAACGGCAGCTACACTTTCAGTTTCATAGAAAACGATAAATTGATAACTGTTTCCTCAAAAGACATGACCCTGATGATGGGTGTAATAGGAAAGGATTGATTATCAATCTTTCAGTGGAATCGATATAGTTATCTGAAGTTTAATCTTAGTCGGTTTCAATTTCTGAAAGCAAATCATAGTTTGAGGCATATATGCTAATGAGCTTGTTGCCTTTGACAAATGTAAATGAGTATGTGTCCTCAAATTCGCTGTAATATCCGTCATATCCAAACATGCTTTCCTCCTCTCCGCCAATGTCTTCGGCAATTTCGGTTGCATTGAAATTACTTGTTGAGTACGTCACGTCAATTTGGAGGTAGTCATTGTCATTTTGCCAGAATTTTGACTTATAGATGATTCCATCACTGTTTTCGCTGATTCTCATATCTTCATTTTCTTCAAGGTCATCCGGAATCGAAAAGCTAATTGTGTCCACTTTAACGTCCTGATAGGAATCAAAGTCCAGAGAAAGGTATGCGCCAAAGGCGACAATGGATATTGCCGCAATCACGGCCAGGATTATGAGTGGGATTTTATATTTATCAAATTTGTTTTCATTTTTTACTTCATTAAGCTTTACGCTGCAGTTTCGGCAAAAATTCTCATTGCTGCTGATTTTTTCACCGCAATTTGGACAGTATTTCATCGCAATGCTGTTTTCGGTTTGTTTTCCGCAATCAGGACAGAACTGTTCATTTTCGCCAATGTAGCATCCGCAGTTTTTACAGAATTTTTTCAATTTAATTCCCTCTTGGAGGTATATTTTTTTCATGGTGAATATATGTTTTGTGATTGCAACATGTTTAAATCAATATTGTTTTATATTCGTTTATTTTTTTAATAAACTAATATAAATATTGTATTTTAAAAAAGAATAAATTTAAATAGTATTCAGTTCATATTAACTGGTATGAATAACGAAATGGAAATATTGGATAAGTAACACGCTCAATATAACGACTATGCCTTCAAAAGCATCTTGCTTGAACGTGCAAATGGGCTTTTGAAATTCGTTGGAATTCCCTACAGGATTAACAGGACGTTGATTTCGGAAGTCACTAATCTGGGTCCGAGCATTTCCAGACTGGATTTTGTAGGCGAGGCAGATTTCGACGGCAAGACAATAAGCCTTATTCTGGAATGTCAAACAAAACTTCCAACAGATGATGACATTAAGAGATTTTTCCAATATGTTTCATCCATACGCATTTTCAAGGACAATGATGTTGAATTGTATATATTGTGCGTCGAAAAGGCACCATACACTAAAAAGGAATTTGTCCTAAAGGAAGGATGCGTATACACAATGCATGTAATTTCCCTTAAGGATTTCAAAGCTGATGAAATATTTAAATGCATTGAATACAAATTAAAAAACAATGATAAAATCACTGATGGTGATATTGCATCATTGCAATTGATTGTCTACACTGATTTCGAAGAATCTCGATTGGAAATTCTAAACAAGGCTCGTAAATTGTTTGAAAAAATATCTGAACGTTTATACTTGGATATAAATGAAAAAATGGCCATAATATATTTGTTTGATGTGTTGAGCGCCAATATGTTGGATGAAAATGAATATGAATCTTATGTGGAGGAGAATGTTATGATTCTTAATCCTGTTGAAAGGTATATTGAAAAGAAAAGTAAGGAAGACGGTAGGAAGGATGGAAAGCTTGATGTTGCAAGGAATATGGTTGCTGAGGGTTTTTCTATTGATGTGATTGTTAGGATTACTGGTTTGTCTGAAGAGGATATTTTGAATGGTAAATAGTCTTGGCTGTTTTTTTTTGGTTGATGTGGGTGGTGTTATGATTCTTAATCCTGTTGAAAGGTATATTGAAAAGAAAAGTAAGGAAGAC
>CAZQWN010000034.1:0-6928 GCA_964596915.1 uncultured Methanobrevibacter sp. | reverse complement strand
TGTTATGATTCTTAATCCTGTTGAAAGGTATATTGAAAAGAAAAGTAAGGAAGACGGTAGGAAGGATGGAAAGCTTGATGTTGCAAGGAATATGGTTGCTGAGGGTTTTTCTATTGATGTGATTGTTAGGATTACTGGTTTGTCTGAAGAGGATATTTTAAACATTAACCAGTTTAAATAACAATATCCGGTTTGTTTTTGCTTTGGTAAGCATACCATGCACTGTTTTCAGTCAGAAACTCCCTTGCCAAAAATACAATGAGCTCTTCTGTTTCACCGTTTTTTTCAATCTCTTTTTCAGCCGCATCGTAGAGTATGATCATTCGCCTGTGGTCGTCAATAATGTTTGACAGTGACATTTTTCCGTAATAGCTTCCTGTAAACAGGGTTATTGCAGACATTGTTCCCAAAACGATTTTCAATATTGCTCTTATTCTATTAGCATCTATATTTTGTGTTGAATTGAACATCCAAATTTCAAAAAGCATTGCAACGATGTATGACGCTACTGTGATGACAATCACTATTTTTGTGGTTCTCTCATCTCTTATTTTTCTTGATTTCGATTTTCAAGTGCACTTTCATGGTAAGACTTCTGGTCGTGAATCCAGCATTCAAGAATTGACTGCTTTTCGCCTAAATTGATTTCAGGCAAATCGTTTATGATTTCCTCAATCTACGGAATTGATGATTTGATGTACCATGGCATTATGTCTTTAATGTGTCTTTTGACTCCTGCAATCGTAAGGAAATAGTGAACCCTGAGGTTTTCTGCAAGAACCCTATATTCCAGGTATTTTTTATGGCAATCAAGATTGTCAGCAAACCTGTTAATCAAAAATAAGGTTATAATCATTATGATACATGCAAAAATCAGTCCGTAGAGTTCCGCCTCATCGTAGAGCAAAAAGAAAAGGGTAAGCATTGTGCCTGCAATGGACAGATAGAGAAGAATTTTTTGATGTTTCTGGGCATCCTGAATGCTCAGCACATCTGCAACGCCGTATATTTCATCAACTTCACTGAGCTCGGGGACTATGTCTGTCACTATATGTGTAAGTGGAATTTCACAGGTATTTTGTCGTTTATGAATGTTTCTTTGGAAATCATGTTTTATCGTGTAGTTTTTGCTATGGTTAAATGTATTTTAATTATGAATATTAAATATTATCATATAAGACTGTTTTGTGATTGTTATGTTAAACTCTGGAGATTCAATGTGGGAGGAGAAGTTAAACATTTCCACGCAAAGTGTCGACTATTCCCTTGAGGATGATCAAAACTATGGCTACGACCCGACACCGTACATTGTTTTGGAAAAGCTTGTTCAATTGGATTTGATTGACAAGGACGATGTCATTGTTGACTATGGCTGTGGAATGGGAAGAGTAGGCTTTTTTATAAACAGCCAGATTGGATGTAAAGTGGTGGGTATTGACCACAGTGAACGGCTTCTTGAGAAGGCCAATGAAAATCTGAAAAGCTATGGTGGTGAAAATATAGTTTTTGTTCATGCAAAGGCGGAGGAATATCTTCCGGATGAGGCAAACTGCCTTTATTTTTTCAATCCATTCTCTTCACACATTTTTCAAAAGGTGCTTAAAAGAATTGAAGAGTCTTACGTGAGAAACCCCCGTGAAATTCTGGTGTTTTTTTATTATTCCACAATTGAGTATAAACTTTACCTTCCAACCGAACCGAGGCTGGAGATTATTGAATCAGCTTATTTCTCTGCGGATGAAATAGATAATGATGCGGAGGGCAAGCTTGACGTATTCAGGTTTCATCCGGTGGGGGATTGATTTTTTAATGTACAAACAGTTAATGGTGTTATGATATGAAGATTTGTCAAAAATGCGGTGCTGAAGTTAAGGAAAATGAGGATGTCTGCTCAAGATGCGGCAGCAGTGATGTTAAAGAAGAGAAGTTTTGCAGGATTTTGGGAACTAAACTGTAGTGTTTCGGTGTCAATTTTGATTTTGGAATGTATTTTTTGATGTTTTAAAAAAATAGTTTCTTATTTGAATTTCAGGTGTTTCATGATTTTTTCCATGTGGGGGATGGCTTCTTTGACCTCTTCTGGAGTTATGTCGATGAATGGTTCATAATCGGCTTTTCTTCTCAAGAAAAATAATTTTTCTAATTCTGTTTTCATGTTCTTTTCACCGAATGATGACAGTGCATTTCTGATTTGTTTGTGTTCACCAATTCGAGTTTCGTTGTCCTTGAATTCCCATGGATGTTTGGTTTTAAATTTTTTTTCATAATCGAGCCATAATTCGCAGTAAAGGTATGCACTATAATATGCCCTGTTGATTATGCTTGAATTAATGCACCGTTCATCACAGTTTTCAGGAAGCAACATGTCTTTTAACATTAACATGCGCAATGTCAAAAGATATAACTGATATTGGGGAAATTTTTCAATATTCATTTTTGGCCTCCTATAGCCAGATACTTGTATTTCTGTTGAATTTTTCAATTTTGTTTTCTTTTGAAAATTTGTCCATGTGGTTGTAGAGTTCTGTTAAGGTTTGATCAAGAACCTCTTCTCTTGTCCCGTTAAGTTTTTCAAAGCAGAATATATAATCTTGGGTATCTATATCAGGTTCCTCTCTAATTGTCATTTCACCTAGAAAGTCGTAGTTTTTTGCAAAGTCCTTGATTTCTTTGGTGTAGATTTCCTTTGCAGGTTCCATTTCCTTTCTGAATTTTTCCAGTCTTGTTGTCATTTTTTTCACCTCTTTAACTTTTTGGAAAATTTCTTTTCCTGTTTGATATATTTATTTTAATTCAATATAAATTTAACTCATTTTTAATGCTTTAATTATGAATTGAAATCAATTTTATGGAGTTAAAGCAATTTTGATAAGTGAATGCATTTTTTTCTAGTGATTTTTGATTTTTAGTCAATTTTGATTTTGGAATGTAATTTTTTGATGTTTTAAAAAAAATAGTTTCTTATTTGACTTTCAGGTGGTTTATGATTTTTTCCATGTGGTGGATGGCGTCTTTGACCTCTTCTGGAGTTATGTCGATGAATGGTTCATAATCTGCTTTTCTTCTCAGCATAAATAAATCAAGTAGTTCACTTTGCATGTTTTTTTCTCCAAACATTTTCAGCGCTTCTCTGACTTGTTTGTGTTCGCCAAATTGTTCTTCACCATCGCGAAACTCCCAGGGGTGTTTTATTTTGTAGTTTTTTTCATAATCGAGCCATAGTGTGCAGTATAGGTATGCGCTGTAGTATGCTCTGTTGATTATGCTTGCATTAACGCACCGTTCATCGCAGTTTTCAGGCAGTAACATGTTCTTTAACATTAACATGCGCAGTGTCAATAGGTATAAGTGAAATTGAGGATATTTTGTGATATCCATCAGATCATCTCCTTTTGTATGAAATGACTGCATTTCTAGAAAATTTTGTAATGCCTTTTACTTCACAGAATTCGTCCATGTGGTCGTATAATTCGCTAAGGGTTTGGTCAAGAACATCTTCACGTGTTCCGTTGAGTTTTTCAAAACGGAAAATGTAATCTTGTGTATCAATATCTGGTAGTTCCTGTATGGTCATTTTTCCTAGAAAGTCGTAGTTTTTTGCGAAGTCCTTGATTTCTTTGGTGTAGATTTCCTTTGCAGGTTCCATTTCCTTTTTGAATTTTTCCAGTCTTGTTGTCATTTTTTTCACCTCTTTAACTTTTTGGAAAATTTCTTTTCCTGTTTGATATATTTATTTTAATTCAATATAAATTTAACTCATTTTTAATGCTTTAATTATGAATTGAAATCAATTTTATGGAGTTAAAGCAATTTTGATAAGTGAATGCAATTTTTTCTAATGATTTTTGATTTTTAGTCAATTTTGATTTTGGAATGTAATTTTTTGATGTTTTTAAAAAAATAGTTTTTTATTTGAATTTCAGGTGGTTAATGATTATTTCCATGTGGTGGATGGCATCTTTGACCTCTTCGGGAGTTATGTCGATGAATGGTTCATAATCGGCTTTATGTCTTAAATCAAAAAGCTGTGATAATTGTGAACCCATTTTTGGCTCATTGAAGTTGTATAATGCATTAATTATCTGTTTGTGTTTGCTAATGCTCTTTTCATTTTCATCAAACTGCCAGGATGATAATGGTTTAAACAGTTTAATGTCTTCTAACCATAATGCACAATAAAGATATGCACTGTAATATGCTCGATTAATTAATGTAGCATTAACACATCTATCATCACAGTTTTCAGGCACTAATTGATTTTTCAACATTAACAAATGTAGTGTTAATAGATATAATTGGTATTGGGGGGTATTTAGTAATGTTCATTCAAATCTCCTCTATAAATGGATGATTGCATTCATGTAGAATTCATGAATGTTATGTTCTTTTGAGAATTTTTTCATATGGCTGTAGAGTTCGCCATGGATTAAATCAAGTTCTTCCGCTGAAGTGCCATTGACTTTTTCAAATGTGTAAATGTAATCCATAGTTTCAATATCTGGCCGTTCTCTTAATGTCATTTCACCTAAAGCATCAAATTTTCTAGCGAAGTCCTTGATTTCTTTGGTGTAGATTTCCTTTGCAGGTTCCATTTCCTCTTTGAATTTTTCGAGTCTTGTTGTCATTTTTTTCACCTCTTTAACTTTTTGGAAAATTTTGTTTTCCTTTTTGATATATTTATTTTAATTCAATATAAATTTAACTCATTTTTAATGCTTTAATTATGAATTGAAATCAATTTTATGGAGTTAAAGCAATTTTGATAAGTGAATGCAATTTTTGAGGTTTTAAAGAAGATGTTTAATTTTGAGCAGGTATTTTTACATATTGTTAAGTGGCATCCGTGCCACATTAACTATTTATCTGCAAAAACCAGATTTCTAACTGGTGATAAAATGCCGGTTATCAGTTTTGTATGGAAGAATTGACAAAAGAGCAAAAAGAAGTTTTAGCAAAAGAATTCAGTCAGTCCGCATCAGGGGTTACCGGCATTACAATTGAAATGATATACGTTCTTTTCAATGAAAGGAAATTCGACAATGTCGGTGGGGTTCTTTTAAGCAACTGGGAATAGATTTGTTTAAATCTATTTCAATTCCAAAATTTCTCCATACATTTCTTCCAGTTCCTTTTTTCATATTCACTGTAATGCTCGTTTTCGGTGTCTCTTCAAGAGCAAAGATTAGCAGTTCATAAAATACCTTATTCAGTGATCTTTCTTTTTTGGCAAGGAAATATAGTGTGTTTCTGATTTGTCTGTTTTGTTAATCAAATCGTTTTCCTGCATGGTGCTGAGGCATCTTGACAGTACCTTGTTGTCCGTGACGGCCGATTGGTTTTAAACTCATTGAAATGGCTTTTTTTAATAAACAAATCAGCACTCGATGAAAGGATAGGCATTGTTTCAATTTACTTGAAGAGACAAAATTGCCTCCGGGCTTACGGTTGCGTCTTTCTAACAAGCATGCGATTTTCAAATATTTCTTAAGTGATAAAGATTCTGATTGTTTCAAGCATTTGATAAGGCAAATATTCCTAAATGATTTGTTTTGTTCCAGTATGTATGGTAATCCAATTGTTAAAATGGGGTATGTGGCAATTGATGTTAATTTAACATTATTGCGCAAGAATTCTCCTCCTTCAAGTTTGCAGGTTCAAGACAAAAATCCTTAATAATCATAGGAGACATAAGATTATTTACAGTGATGTATTTTTTCATGTTAATGATTGGGGTCCTTGAAAATGAAGATATTCGGTAATGGCGATAAAGTCGATGTGTGGTACAATAAGATTTTACCATACCTGATAATTTCAGACCTTGTTCTCATTACAATTTCACTCCTTTTAGACATTTCAGATGAAATACTCTACTGCATAGAAGTTTTTGACTTTGCAGTGTGCGTAATCCTTCTGTGCGAATACTTTACAGGTTTTGCGAGGGCACCGTCAAAAAAAGACTTCATATTCAACAGGGACAACATCCTTGCCCTGATTGCATCAATACCATTCGACATTATCATTTATCTCTTCCTGCCTGTGAATTATCCTGGATCCATTTTCGGATACCTGAGGTTTTTAAGGCTGATAAGGATAATCAGCTTTGTTAGAATGGGTCCTGTCAGGGGATTTTTTGAAAAGACAGGTTTTCACAAAATCATACTTGCAATAAGCGTCATAATACTTGCATCCACTGCAATGCTTTGCATTTTCGGAACCACTTACAATCCCTTTGACTACTTCTATTTTGTCATAGTTACCCTGACTACAGTTGGCTATGGTGACATCACACCTCAGACCTATAATGAACGCGTAATGACTATATTTCTGGTTTTAATCGGAATCATATTCTTTTCAACAGTCACAGCGTCCGTTTCCTCGTTTTTAACCGACCGCATGCTTGACGGCGATGATGACGAAATTGAAGAGGTTAAAAGAAGCGTGGATGAAAAGTCTGAAAGGATTTTATCTGAACTTGAAGACGTCAGAAAGGAAAACCGTGAGCTTAAAGAGGAAATT
Organism: uncultured Methanobrevibacter sp.; assembly: GCA_964596915.1. Lineage (GTDB taxonomy): Archaea > Methanobacteriota > Methanobacteria > Methanobacteriales > Methanobacteriaceae > Methanocatella. The sequence continues at coordinate 412 of CAZQWN010000034.1, read as the reverse complement.
AGTGAGCTTAAGGAGCTTATTAAAAACAAATGATTTTACTTATTTTTCGCACTGTTTATACCTTCATAGTAATAGTTTAAATCATTTTAATACCAATATTATACTATTGGTGTAAAAATGGAAAATAAAAATATTATTATAATTCTTTTAATAGTGATAGTTATTCTTGCAGCTGCGCTGGGAGTGATGTTATTATCTCAATCAGAAGCGAAACCGGATACAAAAATAGCTATTACAAGTAATGTCACCTTGCATGAGGGAGATAAACTAAAAATTAAGTTGACTGACATTAACGGTACTGGAATTTCCAACCAAACTGTTAATGTGACAATTACTGACGGTGATGGCGTGAGCAGCCATTTTTCAGTTGTAACCAATTCAAAAGGCATTGGTACGTTGAAACTGGATAAGG